>CAKZJK010000592.1 GCA_936942565.1 uncultured Caulobacter sp.
CCTCGGAAGAGATGTCGGCGACGTCGGAAGAGCTGGCCGCCCAGGCCGAGGAGCTGCAGACCTCGATCTCCTACTTCCGCACCGACACCGGCCATGGCCGCCGTCCCGCGCCGCGCTCGCCCACGAAGCGCGCGGCTCCGCCCGCCGCCAAGGCCCCGGCTCGGGCTCCCGTCGCCGCCCAACAGGCGCGCGCCGCCGGCTTCGCTCTCGACCTGACCCAAGGTGGTCCGGACGCCGACGACGCCGACTTCAAACAGTACGCGTAAGGCAAGCGCGCCGCCGATAGCGCTGAACGTCCGCGAAAAGGGTTCCGAGATGCGTGCGACTATTAAATTGAAGCTGGCTTTGGCTTTCGCCGCCGTTCTGCTGCTGGCCGCCGTTCTCGGCGTCGTCGGCGTCGCGAAGATGGCCACGGTGAATGACCAATCCACGATCATCACCGAAAACTGGATGCCCAGCATCGACGCCGTGCATCGCATCAACACCGCGACTTCGGATCTGCGGGCGCAGCACTATTCCCACGTCGCCTCGACCGACCCGGCGGACATGGCGGCCGTGGAGAAGCAGCTCAAGGAAACGACGGACTTCATCGCCCAGGAGCGACCGAAGTACGAGAAGCTGATCTCCTCCGACGAGGAGCGGAGCATCTACAACGCGTTCGCGCGGAAGTACGAAAGCTATCTTAAGGTGGCCGACAAGGCGCTCGCCTTCTCCCGCCAGAACCAGAACCAGGCGGCCGCCCAGATCCTGAAGGACAGCAAGCCGCTCTATGACGACATGTCCAACGACGCCCTGCGCCTCGTCGAGCTCAATGTCGCGGGCGGCAAGGCGGCGAGCGAGACGGGCGACAAGATCTTCGCCGACTCGCGGGCCTTGTTTATCGGGGTGGTGGTCCTGGCGCTGGTCATTGGCGCCGGCGCGGCGATTTGGATCTCCCGGACGGTCACGAGCGGCCTGCGCAAGGCGGCCACGGCCATTCAGGCGGTCGCGATCGGCGATCTCAATCAAGAGGTGACGGTTCAGACCGACGACGAGATCAAGGATCTGGTCACGATGGTGAACCAGATGACGGCCAATCTCCGCGCGACGGCCGCGATCGCGGACAAGGTCGCCGACGGCGATCTGAGCGCGCAACCCAAGCCGTTGTCGGACAAGGATACGCTGGGCCTGGCGCTCGAGCGCATGACCGCCAACCTGCGCGAGACGGCCGGCGTGGCGGACAAGGTCGCCGACGGCGATCTGACGGTCGAGCCCAAGCCTCGGTCGGACCGCGACATGCTGGGTCTGGCGCTGGAGCGCATGGTCGCCAATCTGCGCGACACCGCTTCGATCGCGGACAAGATCGCCGATGGCGACCTGACCGTTCAGCCCCAACCCCGCTCGGATCGAGACATGTTGGGCGTGGCGCTGGAGCGCATGGTCGAGCGTCTGCGCGGCATCGTCGCCGACGCGCTCGCGGCCTCGGACAATGTCTCCTCGGGCAGCCAGGAACTGTCGGCCACCTCCGAGCAGATGAGCCAGGGCGCGACCGAGCAGGCCGCCGCCGCTGAGCAGGCCTCGGCCTCGATGGAAGAGATGGCCGCCAACATCAAGCAGAACGCCGACAACGCCAACCAGACCGAAAAGATCGCCCGCCAGTCGGCGATGGACGCCGAGACCTCGGGCCAGGCGGTCAACAAGGCCGTCGACGCCATGCGGACGATCGCCGAGAAGATCACGATCGTTCAGGAGATCGCTCGCCAG
>CAKZJK010000593.1 GCA_936942565.1 uncultured Caulobacter sp.
CATTGCTGGCGGGTTTGGATGAAACGACTCCGGTCGCAGAGGCTCGGCCTGCGCAACCTGAGCCGGAACCCGAACCAGAAGTACTCGAGTTGACGGACGACATGGCAGTGGCACCACCAACCCCAGCTCCAGCCCCGATTCCCGCCGCGGCATCCTTCCGGAAGGTGGATCCGCAGGACGACATCGAGTTCATCGAGTCCGGGCGGCTGAACCACAAGGCCCCGAGTTTCGAATCGTCGTTCGAGCAGGCCACCCCGAAGCAGCCGATCCTGGCGCCGAACACCGTCAACGCCGTGGAATCGGCCTTCAACGCGCTCGCCAACACGGTGCTGAGCAACAACGCCCGGACGCTCGAGGATCTCGTCAAGGAGATGCTGCGCCCGATGCTCAAATCCTGGCTGGACGACAATCTCCCGGCTTTGGTCGAGCGGATCGTCAAGGCGGAGATCGAGCGGGTCTCGCGCGGCCGGTAGTGCCCGGCCGCTGTATCGTGCGGCTTGCAGGGCATCCGCCGCACCGGGGTTGTTCCTTCCAGCCGCGATCAATGTTCGCCACAGCTGTTGACTTGGCGGCCGGCGGCGGCTTTCTAGCCCGTTCAAGCTGATACCCGGCCGGGCCGATCAAGGAGGCCTCTCCGAGAGCGCCTTCCGCGGCCGGAAGTCAGTCCGAAAAGAGCCCAGGCCCCAACAGCTTGCGCGAGCTTTTTCAGGTCGCGATCAAAGACCGGGAATAAGTTCCGCGACATCCCGAATTGGACAGCCGGCTCCGCGCCAGCTGAAATGTCATGATCGAAAAGAATTATCAGCCCGCCGACCTCGAAGGTCGTATGTCCCTGATCTGGGAGGATGCCCGCGCGTTCTCCGCCGGCCGTCCCGACCGCCGCGACGCCGATCCCTTCACCATCGTGATCCCGCCGCCGAACGTGACCGGCTCGCTGCACATGGGGCACGCGCTCAACAACACGCTGCAGGACATCCTGTGCCGCTTCGAGCGCATGCGCGGCCGCGACGTGCTGTGGCAGCCGGGCACCGACCATGCGGGCATCGCGACGCAGATGGTGGTCGAGCGGCAGCTGATGGAGCGCCAGCAGCCCGGCCGCGGCGAGGCGCAGGCGCTCCCAGAAGCGCTTCTGGCGCTCGCGCTGGCGCAGTT
Organism: uncultured Caulobacter sp.; assembly: GCA_936942565.1. Classification (GTDB taxonomy): domain Bacteria; phylum Pseudomonadota; class Alphaproteobacteria; order Caulobacterales; family Caulobacteraceae; genus Caulobacter. The sequence goes on from CAKZJK010000593.1 coordinate 1,153, forward strand.
CGTCGATCACCAGCTTGAAGCGGGTCAGGCTGCGCACGCGGGCGAACAGCATGACGTCGTCGATCGGCTTGGTCAGGAAGTCGGAGGCGCCCGCCTCCAGCCCCTGGATACGGTCGGCCCGGCCGTCCAGGGCGGTGATCATCACCACCGGGATGTGCCGGGTGGCGGGGTCTTCCTTGAGCTTGCGGCAGACGGTGAAGCCGTCGATGCCGGGCATCATCACGTCCAGCAGGATGATGTCGGGCGGGTCGCGTTGCGCCATCGCGAGGGCCGTCTGGCCGTCCATGGCCGTGGAAACTTCATAGTACTCGGCCGCCAGCTTGGCTTCCAGCAGGCGGACATTGGCCTCGATGTCATCGACGACGAGGATCCGAGCGCTCATGCAGGCTGCCTTTCCAGGAGGCGCTTGATGGTTTCGAGGAAGTGGACGACCGAGATTGGCTTGGAAATATAAGCCTCGCAACCGCCTTCACGGATGCGTTCCTCGTCGCCCTTCATGGCGAAGGCGGTCACGGCCACCACCGGAATGTGGGCCAGCTCCTCGTCTTCCTTCAGCCACTTGGTGACCTCCAGCCCCGAGATCTCGGGCAGCTGGATGTCCATCAGGATCAGGTCTGGCTTGTTGTCGCGGGCGATGGACAGCGCCGACAGACCCTCGCGGGTCTGCAGGGTCTCGTAACCCTGGGCCTCGAGCAGATCATGAAAGAGCTTCATGTTCAGCTCGTTATCCTCCACGATGAGGACCTTCTTCGTCATCCTTACCCCGACCGTACGGTCATGTGGCGACGCCTGCGGATTCGCGCCACCTTCCAGAAGTTGTTCGCACAAATATCCTTAAGCGCCCGCTAATCGCTTTTAGACCGACCGCCAAGAGCCCATGAAACCGCGCCTTACCGATCTTCAGGCCTGCCCCATCAGTCCCGCGGCGCCGCTGGTGATCGTCGATGTCGACGAGGTTCTGGCCCAGTTCATGCTCGGCTTCGGCGCCTTCATCTCGCGATACGGCTTCGAGCTGCGGGTGGATCGGTTCGCCCTGTTTCAAAACATTTATCGCCCCGGAGAGACCGAACACCTCGATCTGATCGCGGGCAAGGCCCTGTTCGACGATTTCTTCCGCGACGGCGCCGAGGACCTGCCGCCGTCGGCCGGCGCGGCCGACGCGCTGGCGGATCTTTCGACCCGCGCCGAGGTGGTGATCTTGACCAACGCGCCCGAGCACGGCCGCCTCGCCCGCGCTCAGTGGCTGAAGACTCATGGCTTCGACTACCCCCTGATTATCAACGCTGGCCCCAAGGGTCCGGCCGCGGCCGAGTTGGCGGCCCGAACGTCCGGCTCCGCCGTCTTCATCGACGACCTTTTACCGCAGCTGGAATCGGTGGCGGAAAGGGCGCCCACGGTTGGACGCTTCCAGATGGTCAGCGACGAGCGCTTGCGCCCCCTCGCCCCGTCAGCGCCCGACCGCCATGTCCGTATCGACGAATGGCCTCTGCTGAAGACGGCCATCGAGGAGCGTCTGTTCGTATGATCCGTTTTGGCATCGATTTCGGCGGCACCAAGATCGAGGCCGCCGCCATCGACGAGTCCGGCGCCTTCGTCGCCCGCGTGCGCAAGCCCAATCCCGGCGAGTATAAAGCCGCTCTAGAGGTCGTGGCCGAACTGGTCGCCGACGCCGAGGCCATGGCCGGCGCGTCGTGCGCGCGCCTGGGCCTCGGCATCCCCGGCTCGATCTCGCCCCGCACCGGCCTGATCCGCAACGCCAACAGCGTCTATCTGAACGGCCAGCGCTTCGGCGAGGACCTGGAGAAGCGCCTGGCTCGCCCCGTCCGCCTGACCAATGACGCCAACTGCCTGGCCTTGTCGGAAGCCGCCGATGGCGCGGGCGCGGGCGAAGGCGTGGTCTTCGCCGCCATCCTGGGCACCGGCTGCGGCGGCGGCGTGGTCGTCGACGGCAAGATCATCGACGGTCGCAACGGCTTCGCCGGCGAATGGGGCCACTCGCCCCTGCCCTGGCCCAAGCCCGAGGAATATCCTGGCCACGACTGCTGGTGCGGTCGCAAAGGGTGCCTGGAGACCTGGATCGCCGGCCCCAGCTTCGCCCGCGACGCCGGCTTCCCCAACGGCCAGGCGACCATGGAGGCGATCGCCGCCGGCGACGCCTCGG
>CAKZJK010000594.1 GCA_936942565.1 uncultured Caulobacter sp.
GGGCGCAGCTTTCGAGCGGTTCAGATCAGGCGGAAGGAGGTGCGCGCGGTTGGAACGCGGTCGTGATGACGACGCGGCTGAGCGACGCGACGACTTGAGCCGGTGGGTGGAATGCCACCGCGTGGGGCGAGGGCAGGGATGGCGCCGGAGACAGCAGGATCGATTGCGCCATCGCCATGACGGCACAGATGGCGCAGCCGTCGGCGGGCTGCTGGTCGGGGTCCTGGCTTGCGGGTGAGGAGCCGGTGTGGGCCTGCGCGGCCGTGAGACGACTGCCGTCGAGGGTCTGCGCGGAGAGCCAATGCACATGGCCGAAGGCGAGCGCGAACTGCAGCAGCAGCGCGAGCAGCGCCAGCCGCGAGACATCCTTGATGTTCGCGCGAAACCAGCTCATGGCCAGCTCTGGCTCATGCGGATCAGACCACCCCGTTCGGCTGCGACAGTTCAGCCATTGTTACAATGTAACATCGCAGGGGTGGTGCGGAAGTGTCAATCAGCGCGCGGCAGCGCCGCGCGGAATTGGCGTCGTTGTGCCCTTGGTGCCACGCCCGGCGTCCGTCGCGGGGCGTGATCTTGTCGGCCTCAGCGTCCCTCGCGGACCCAGGTCGCGGCGAGCGCGCCGAGCAGCAGCAGCAGGCCGATCACGCCGGCGAACATCGGCAGCACGCCGACGCCCTTGACGACGCTGGCATCGCGCATCCGCACGCCCATCCAGCCGTCGCCGCTGAACAGCGTCGATGACCTGACGGGGACGATGCGGGGCATGTCGAGGCCCGATCCGTCGGCGATGCGGCGGGCGTCGCCGCCGGTCGCCTGCGCCAGCGGCTTCAGGGTCTCGGTGGTCGAGGTGACCTCGGAGAACTCCTTCGGATTGGTCGGCCCGACATTGATCAGCGCCTTCAAGGTGCCGTCGGTGGCCTGCCACAGGCCGAGCTCGCTCGCGGGCAAGGTCGCGCGCCATTCGCCGGGATCGCCCTGGCTCAACGTCAATTCGCGCGTCGTGCCGGACGGCGAAGTCACGGTCACCGGCGGCACGGTATCGCCCATGGTCTGGCGGATGACGGCGAGATCCTTGCCCTGGATCTGCAGCCGCAGCGCTTCCTCGTCCAGATCAGGCTGCTGCATCAGCCAGTGCGACATCCGCCGGAGCAGATCGAGATGCGGGCCGCCGCCTTCATAGCCGCGCGCCCATAGCCAGATATGGTCGGACAGCAGCAGCGCGACGCGGCCGGCGCCGAAGCGCGACAGCAGCAGCAGCGGCTTGCCGTCGGCGCCGCGCGAGGCGGGCGAGGGCGGCGGCATGTGGTCGTAGAAGCCGTCGTTCTCGTCGAACATCACCAGGAAAACCGTCCGCGCCCAGACCTTGGGATCGGCGGTCAGGGCGTCGATCACCCGGGCGGTGTAGTCCGCGCCCTGGGCGGGGCTGGAGGGGTTCGGGTGCTCGGAATCGGCGGCCGGAGCGATGATCCACGAGACCTGCGGCAGGCGCCCGTTCACGACGTCCTCGCGCAGCTTGTCCAGGTGCCAGGTCGACAGGGCCAGCTGCTTCAGGCGTTGGTCCGAGCCCGGCAGGCCCTTGTAGGCGTCGCGATAGGCCTTGAACCCCGCCAGCGGGTTGTCGGTGAAGTTGTCGGCCATGTCCTGGTAGATGCGCCAGGAGACGCCGGCCTTCAGCAGCCGCTCGGGATAGGTGGTCCAGCTATAGGACTCCTTGGAGCCGCCCTTTTCGGCGAAGTTGTCGTGGCTGTTCGAGATCGACGGGCCGCCGGCCTTACCCGCCGGATCGTTGGTCCCGGTCCACAGGAACAGGCGGTTGGTGTTGGTCCCCGTCTGGGTCGCGCAATGATAGGCGTCGCAGAGCGTGAAGGCGTCGGCCAGGGCGTACTGGAACGGGATGTCGGCGCGCTGGAAATAGCCCATCGACCAGGGATGCTTGGCGTCGGGCCAGCGGTCCATGCGGCCCTGGTCCCAGGCGTCCTGGGCGTCGGTCCAGCTGTGCGGCGTGCCCTCGACCCGCATGTGGGCGAAGGTCTGGGCGCTGTTCAGCGGAAACGGCGCCAGCAGCTTGGTCTTGTCATAGGCCTGGACGAACACCGAGGCGTCCTTGCGGCCCGCCGCGTCGCGGACGGGGACGGGGAAGCGGTCGCCAAAGCCGCGCACGCCGTTCAGCGTCCCGAAATAGTGGTCGAAGCCCCGGTTCTCCTGCATCAGGATCACCACGTGCTCGACGTCCTGGATCGTGCCGGCCCGGACGTCGGCGTCGATGGCGGCGGCGCGGGCCAGCGCCGGCGGCAGGGTCAGGGCGCCGATGGCGGCGAGCAGGCCGCGACGATCGATCTGGGGCATGGCGGGACTCCGGTGAACGCCGCCGGACCTAGCACGGCTTGTTTTTCAGCTTTGTGACAACTGGACTAGACCAGATTTTGTCTCATCGCATTTCAACCGGCCTTCCTCGCCCTTGTGGCGAGGACCCATGCTTCGGCTTGGCGGGGCGTAGGGATTCGGGACGCCGCCGCGTTGGGGGTCGTTGAACGGGTCAAGACTGCGGCGCCATGGGCCCCAGGCACAAGGCCTGGGGAGGCGGAATGGTTGATGTGAGCGAACTCACTCAAACACGATCACCGACCGCGCCAGTTCGCCCCGCTTCAGCTCATCGAACGCCGAGTTCACGTCCTCCAGCTTGATCCGGCGCGAGATCAGCTCGTCCAGCTTCAGCTTGCCCGACATGTAGAAGTCCACCAGGCGCGGCATGTCGACCGGGAAGCGGTTGGAGCCCATGTAGCTGCCCTGGATGCGGCGCTCGCCCAGGAAGTCGGGGCCGTGCAGCTCGATCTTGGTGCCCACCGGGATCATGCCGATGATGTTGGCCGTGCCGCCGCGCTTCAGCATCTTGAACGAGGCTTCCGCCGTCGCCTTCAGGCCGATGGCCTCGAAGCTGTGCTGCACCCCGCCGCCGGTCAGCTCGATCACCGCCTTGGCGATGTCGTCGACCTGGGAGCCGTCGATCACGTCCGTGGCCCCAAAGGTCTTGGCCAGCTCCAGCTTGGCCGGCACGCGGTCGATGGCGATGATCCGGCCGGCGCCGGCGATCGCCGCGCCGTTGATGGTGGCCAGGCCGACGCCGCCACAGCCGATGACCGCCACCGTCTCGCCCGCGCGGACGCTGGAGGTCTGGATCACCGCCCCGACGCCGGTCGTCACCGCGCAGCCGATCAGGGCGGCGCGGTCGAATGGCATGTCCTTGCGCACCGCCACGCAGGCGTGCTCGTGGACCAGCATCATCTCGGCGAAGGACGACAGGTTCAGGAACTGGGCCATGGGACCGCGTTCGCCCCCGAGGTCTTCCTTGAACAGGCGCGGCTCCTCGCTCTTGCTTCGGCGGGTCTCGGGGCTGATGCAGAGGTTCATGTGCCCGGTCAGGCAGACCTCGCAGTGGCCGCAATAGGGGTTGAGGCAGGTGATGACGTGGTCGCCGACCTTGACCGTCCGCACCTCCGAGCCGACCGCCTCGACGACGCCGGCGCTCTCGTGGCCCAGCACGGCGGGCAGGGGGTGGGGGTAGGAGCCCTCGATGAAGTGCAGGTCGGAGTGGCAGACGCCGGCGGCCTTGGTGCGGATCAGCACCTCGCGCGGGCCAGGCTTGCCGATGGCCACGGTCTCGATCTCGAGGGGCTTGCCCACCTCGCGCAGAACAGCGGCCTTCATGCTCGTCTCCCCCTGGGAGCCGGAGGCTCCCATCAAATAGTGGGGAGCGTGGCGGTCGCCGAAACCGGTATCCACTTTCGGCTGCCACGCTCCCTGTTTGGAAGGAGACTAGCGTCCCGTCCGGGGCGAGCGGAAGGGGAATTCGAACGAATGTTTGGCTTGCGCCTTGTGGTTTTAAGCCGCCAGGGCGATCGGGCGTTCGGGCAGGATGCGGCTGACGGCTAGAAGCACGGTCATGTCGCCTTCGCCCGTGGTGATCACGGCCGAGACCAGGGGGGATTCCTCGACGTCGCCCAGCGACGGCGGCGGGTTGATCGCGTCGGCCTCGACGGTGAAGCTGTCGCAGACGGCGTCGACCAGCAGGCCGGCCACGTCGGTCTGGTTCTCGACGACGATGATCACTTGGCGGGGACCGTCCTGCGCCGCGCCCTTGCCCAGGCGTTGCGACAGGTCAATGACCGGCATGACCTGGCCGCGCAGGTTGATGACGCCGCGCACGAAGGGCGGCGCGTCGGGCAGCGGGGTCGGCGGGGTGACGCCACGGATTTCACGGACGGCGCTGACGGGCACGCAATAGGTCTGGGAGCCCACTTCGAACGACAGGACCTGCAGGGCCTGGCCTTGGGCGTAAGACACGGTGGTGGTCATTGGCGGCCTCCGGGGAGCGCGAATTTCTTCATCGCCACGCTCGTGGAAAAAGATGAACAAACCGGTTCCAGGAACCCGACAATTTCGTTCAGGCGCCGTTCAGGCGGCAAGGCCGATCGTCCTCGTGACGCTTCGAGGGCGCGCCGCGCCGTCAGCGAAAAGGTCAGGGAGGCCGTCATGGTCCGCAAGTTCGTCACCGCTCTGGGCCGGGTCGGGGCCGGCGTCGCCGCCCTGTCGCTGGCCGCCGCCGCCACCACCGCTTCGGCCGACCCGCGCTATTATCGGGGCCATCATCGGGACAAGGGCGACGACGTCGCCGTGGCCGCCATCGCGGCCGGAGTGCTGGGCCTGGCGGTCGGCGCGGCCTTGTCCGACAACGATCGGCGCGATCGTTACGATGATCGCTACTACGGCCGTCGCGCCTACGCGCCGCCGCCTCCGCCGCCCCCGCGCTACTACGGCTATGGCTACGGCTACGCCCCGCGTCCGTACTATGGCGACCGGGAATGCTGGACGACGCGCGAGTACGATCGCTGGAGTGGCCGCTACTACGAACGCACCGTGTGCCGCTGAGATACACGGACGATCGGATCACCGCCATGTGGCGGCGATCCGACTAGGGCCCCAGGTTCCCCAAGAGCCTGGGGCTTTTTGTCGCGGCGTGGCTTGGCGGGACTCGACTCCGCGATCGAATGGGAACAAAAAAGGAACATTACTCCCAGCCTCAGGAGAGCCCTGATGTCGCCGCTCGCTCCGTCGTCCCTCTCGCAGAGTCCGTTTGGCGCGGGCCTGCGCTTGACCGAGGACCGCCTGGACATCGCCGAGGCGGTGCTGGCGGGCGCCTGGCGCACTCTGAGGGCGGCCGGCTTTGGCGAGGCCGAGGTTCAAGCCCTGTTCGACCAGATCGCCGACCGTCCAGAGGATCTGGCGCGCCGCCTGCGGCGAATGGCGAACGCGGTCTGAGCGGCCGTCAGCCCAGGCGCTGCAGCAGCGCTCGCAGGATCTCGGCGCGCTGAGTGGTTTCGACCGAAATTCGGCCGGTCAGCTCGCGCACCCCGGCGTGATAGGCGTCGCCGCCCTCGGCGATGGTCCGGGCCTGCTCGGCCAGACGTCGCATATCGCGCTCCAGCCGCTCCATCTCTTCGTGGGCCAGCATGCGAGCTTCGGCCTGGAGGCGTTTGACGCGTTCGGCAGTCGATTCAGGACCGCGCCCGAGGTCGTAGATCTCGGCCGCGCCCGGGACGGACGACACGATTTTCAGCGGCTTGCCGGCCATGGATGAGGGGCTCCTAGAGAAGGGGCCGATCACGCCGGCCACCTCTCTACAAAGCCTGGCCGTGGGCCGGCGTTCCCGTCCAGGACCCGAAAGCGGGACAATGTGGCCCGCTCGCCACGGACGCTACTTTGCGTCTTCGACCCGGGTGTCCGGACGGTCGTCGCCCGACGAGAGCTCCTGATGCCAGACGGCCTGCTTGTCCTCGTAGACGATGCCTTCGGTCTCGCCCGGCAGGCGCTGCTCGCCGGCCGCGCGCTGGGCGGCCGTCAGCGCGGCGTCGTGGCTGGGGAAGGTCTCGGAGAAGGTGTCGCCCACCTTGTAGGCCCAGCCGCCGTCATGCTCGACGATGATGTAGGTGACTTGGGTCATGGGGCGTCTCCGTGAAGCTTGGACGTCGAAACGGTCCGCCACCCTGGGCGGTTCCGCTGGCGCTGTCTTGTCGGAAAGCGCTGAGGCCTCAGGCCACCTTCACCCGCGCCGCGCTTTCGGGCAGATCCGTGCCGAACGCGCGCTGGAAGAACTCGGCCACCGTCGGGCGCTCGAGTTCGTCGCACTTGTTCAGGAAGGTCAGGCGGAAGGCCAGCGCCACGTCGTGATCGAAGATCTCGGCGTTCTGGGCCCAGGTGATCACCGTCCGCGGGCTCATGACCGTCGAGATGTCGCCGTTCATGAAGGCGTTGCGGGTCATGTCGGCGACGCGGACCATGGCCGAGATCGTGCGCTTGCCCTCCGTCGTGTCATAGGACGGGTTCTTGGCCAGCACGATGGCCGCCTCGACGTCGTGTTCGAGGTAGTTCAGGGTCGTGACGATCGACCAGCGGTCCATCTGGCCTTGGTTGATCTGCTGGGTGCCGTGATAGAGGCCGGTGGTGTCGCCCAGACCGATGGTGTTGGTCGTGGCGAACAGCCGGAAATACGGATTGGCGCGGATGACGCGGTTCTGGTCCAGCAGGGTCAGCTTGCCGCCGGCTTCCAGCACGCGCTGGATCACGAACATCACGTCCGGGCGGCCGGCGTCGTATTCGTCGAACACCAGGGCGATCGGGCGCTGCAGCGACCACGGCAGAATGCCTTCGCGGAACTCGGTGACCTGCTTGCCGTCCTTCAGGACGATGGCGTCCTTGCCGACGAGGTCGATCCGCGAGACGTGGCTGTCCAGGTTCACGCGAACCAACGGCCAGTTCAGGCGCGCGGCGATCTGCTCGATGTGGGTCGACTTGCCGGTGCCGTGATAGCCCTGGACCATCACGCGGCGGTCCTTGGCGAAGCCCGCGCAGATCGCCTTGGTCGTCTGGGGATCGAAGCGGTAGGCGCCGTCGATCTCCGGCACGTGCGGATCGCGGTGGCTGAAGGCCGGAACCTTCATGTCGCTGTCGACGCCGAACGCATCGCGCAGCGTCACCCACTTGTCGGGGACCAGGGTGATCAGCGGATCTTGGGCGGAGCTGGTTTCGGCGAACTCGGGCATGCTTTCCGATTAGCGCCTTGACCCAGGGGGAGGGAAGAGGGCGCCGCCTCGGCGACGCCCTTTCAGCCTCTTTTTTAGCGATTGGCGATGATCACCGAGGCGATCAGGCCGGTCGCGACGGCGGCCAGGACGTATTGGTCGTTCACCTTGCGCCACTGATAGCCGCGCGGCGGGGCGCGCAGGCCGTGGCGACGCCAGTCGCTGACGTAGTAGGCGCGGTCGCGATAGCGGGTGTCCAGGCGCTGGCCCTTGGCCCAGCGACGGTACTCGCGGCGGTCCTGGCGGTTCTCCTGGCGAGCCTGGTCGCGGCGGCCTTGCTCATAGGCGTGGTCGCGGCTGTCATAACGGCCATCGTGGCGGTAGGCCTGGGCCGAGGCGGCGGTGGCGCCGCTGGCCAGCATCAGAACGGCCACCGAAGCGGTCAGAATGCGTTTCATGTCGATCTCCTTTGTCCAGGATTGGAGCCTAGGCGGCGCCACATGGTCCTGGCATGAACGGGCTCGTTCGGCTTAAGTTCATGTTTCAAAAGAGAAATGTGTTGTTTCAATTGTGTCTTTCGACACCTGAAGCGAGGTCTTGATCAGTGATCCCTCTAAACCTCCCAAGACTGCTGGCCGCCGGGCGGCGCGAGATCACGGCGGTCTCGGCCCTGCTGGTCGTCGCCCTGGGCGCCATGGCCTTCCTGAGCATCGCCGACGAGGTCGCCGAGGGCGAGACCCACGCCTTGGACCTGGCCGTGCTGCGGGCGTTGCGGGTCGACGGTCAGCCCGGAACCCTGATCGGTCCGGACTGGCTGCACGTCGCCGCCGTCGACGTCACGGCGCTGGGCTCGGTGGCGGTGCTGAGCCTGATCATCCTGATGGCGTTCGCCCTGCTGGCCTCGCTGCGTCGCTGGGGCGAAGGCCTGTTGCTTCTGGGCGGGGCGCTGGGCGGCGTGAGCATCAGCCAGGGACTGAAGCTGCTCTTCGGGCGCGAGCGGCCAGACATGGCCTACCGCGCGGTCGAGGCGGTCAACGCCAGCTTCCCGTCCGGCCACGCCATGCTGTCGGCGGTGGTCTTCCTGACCTTGGGCGCGTTGGCGGCGCGCTTTTCCGAGCGGCGACGGGTCAAGGTGTTGGCGATCAGCGCGGCCGTGCTGCTGAGCCTGCTGGTCGGCGCCAGCCGCGTCTATCTGGGCGTCCACTGGGCCAGCGACGTCCTGGCCGGCTGGAGCGTCGGCGCGGCGTGGGCGATGACCTGCTGGCTCGCGGCCTATCTGGTCCGGCGACGGATCAGGACGCCTTCGGCTTTGGACGCCACCTGAGCTCCAGCGTCGTCCAGACCGCGCCGGCGAAGTCGCCCAGGCCCACGGCCAGCCACGCCTTGGGCAGCCAGTCCGCCAGGACGAACGCGCCGATCACCACCAGCGAGAGCACCCTCAGGACGACCGAGGCGCGCATATAGGTCCGTTGCCCGGTCCAGCCGGCGACGTGATAGCCCATGGCGTAGGCCAGCAGCAGCAGGCCGCAGAAGCGCACCCACGGCAGACCCGAGGCCTCGACCGGGCTTTCCAGCAGGCGCAGGACGGCGTTCGGCGAGACCGCCAGGGCCAGGCCCGCGGCCGACAGCAAGGCGCCCCACGTCCAGATGCTCCACGGCTTGCCGAAAGGCACCGGCGTCACCGGCGTCGGCGCCTCGACGGGCGCGCGCCACTCCGGATCGCTGACTGTCATCGAAAGGAGTCCCCGCCCGCCGCGTGTCGGCGCGCGGACAATGGCCTATTCGCCCAGTGCGTCGCAAGGGATTGAGGCGCCTTGGTCTCGCGTCGGCGGAGCGGTGGGGCGCGCCGCGGCGCCCTCGCGCTCACATCGTCACGCTGGGCGCGCCATCCGGATTGCCCGGCGACCGAGGCGAGCCGGCGAAGGCGTCGGCATAGGCCGGCGCCAGCAGCGGCCGCAGGGTCGACAAGGGGATGACCACCTCGTAGTCGCCCTCGGCGTAGGGACCGACGACATAGGGATCGATCAGGACCGCCAGGCCGCCGATCTTGCCGACCTCGGTCGACGGCGCCAGCGCCAGCACCGTTTCGCTCCACTTCGGGCAGCTGAACACGTCGTCGAGCGGCATCGCGCCCTCGCGGTTGCGCTTGGCGAGGACCACGGCGTCGCAGATGGCCTTGTCCAGCACGCCCATGTCGGCGTCGCGACGGAACAGGGCGGCGGACTTGAGTTCGTTGTTCGCGCCGGCGTCCCACAGGATGGCCGTCGCGCCGTGGTTCGGATGAGCGCCGCCGGTGTAGTCGAACCACGTCCCCCGCAGGCCGATCAGCTTGGAGGTGGCGGCCGCCACGGTCCATTGGCGTTCGCTGGCGTACTGGCGCCAGGGGAACTCGCCGACGGTGGACTTGCGATCGGCCTCGGCCCTGATGGCGAAGTCCTTGAGCAGAGCCACCTCGCGGTCGTAGAGCGCGGCGTGCAGGGCGGGGTATCGACCGATCTCGGCGGGCAGCGTCAGGGCGACGTCGGCGGCGGGATCGGTTTGCTTGAAGGCCAGCGGAAGAGCCGGGGCGGCGGGAGGCGGCGCGACTGGCGCCGCGGTCGCCGCGGATTGAGGCGGTTGGGACGGGGCCGCCGGCCCGCGGTCGCACGCGACAAGCGTCAGGACCACGGCCAGAGCGGCGGCGGGGGCGGCGAACCTCTTCATCGGCGGGGACTCTCCAAGTCTCTTCCCGTGTCCCAACGCGAGCGCTCCGAGGGACGGGGCCGGGCGCGATGCTCCCGATCCGCCGGGCCGGCGGTTACACCAAGCCCGACTTCTGTAGCTGCTTGTAGGCCTTGATCACGCGCTGGAGCTTGTGCTCGGCGCTGCGGTCGCCGCCGTTGGCGTCGGGGTGGCAGCGCTTGAGCAGCTCCTTGTACTTGGCCTTGATCGCCGCGCCGTCGGCGCCGGCCTCGAGGTCGAGGTCCGCCAGGGCCTGGCGCTCCAGCTTGCCAAGGCCTCGCTCGGCGGCGGTGCGCTGCGACTCGGCCCGGCGCTGCTGGGCGCGGAAGATGCCGAAGGGGTCGGCGAAGGCGCGGGCGTCGCGCGCGGCCTGGGCGGCGGCCTCGCGCGAATGCGCGTCGGCCTTGAAGCTCCAGGTCGGCCGGCCGCCGGTCATGCGCTCGGTTTCCTGCTCGGCGCGGATCTGCGCCTCGGTCATGCCAGCGTAGAAGTTCCAGTTCTTGTTGTACTCGGCCGCGTGCCGCTGACAGAACCAGTAGTGCTGGTTTGGCATGTCGCGCGACTTCGGCGCCCTGGCCGAGCCGGGCAGGCGACATTCGGGATGGTCGCAAGGCTTCTCGCCCGGCTTCAGGCGCAGGACATCCTCCACGCGGTCGTCCTCGCCCTCCTTGGGCGGCCTGACCCGGATGTCATAGAATTTGGGGCGATACTCGAACGGCCGGCTCATGGCGCTTAGAGTAAGCCCGCGCTATTTCCGTTCAAGGATTGACATGCGGGAGTCGCGTCATGGGCGCCGTTGCGGAAGCTATTCGGACCAAGTTGGAGGCCGCTTTCGCGCCGTCGCGGCTGGAGCTGATCGACGACAGCGACCGCCACCACGGCCACGCCGGCCATAGCGGCGCGGGCGAAAGCCACTTCACCCTGCGCATCGAGGCCGAGGCTTTCGCGGGCAAGGCGCGGGTGATGCGCCAGCGCATGGTCATGAAGGCCCTGGCCGACGAGCTGGCGGGGCCGGTGCACGCCCTCTCGATCGTCGCGACCGCGCCCGGGGAGGCGTGAGCGGCCGTCATTTTTGGCTTGCGCGGGGCGGGCGCGACTGATTGCCTCTGTCCCCGGCGCGATCCTTGCCGGGCAGGTAGGACAAGCATGAGCGCCAACGTCACTCCCCCTCTCGACACCTTAGAACAGGACGCCGCCCGGGCGCTGCCCGCGCTGCTGGAGCGGTCCTACGCCCGCTACTCCAACTTCACGGTGGCGGCGGCGGTGATCGACGACGAGGGGCGGGCCCACTACGGCGTGAATGTCGAGAACGCGGCCTATCCGTCCGGCACCTGCGCCGAGCAGACGGCGATCGGGGCGATGATCACGGCCGGCGGCTCGCGCCGCATCGCCAAGGTTCTGATCGCCGCCGGCTCCGACGCCGTGGTCCAGCCCTGTGGCGCCTGCCGCCAGCGCATCGCGGAGTTCGCCGACGAGGCCTGCGAGATCCTCTCCGTGCAAGGCGGCGAGGTGACGACGCGGACGCCATTCTGGGGTCTGCTGCCCCAGTCCTTCGGACCGCGCGACCTGGACTGACCTGACGCGACGGCCAGAGCCGCTGACTTCACCTCTGCCAGTTGTGGCTCATTGAGTTTTTCGGCTGCGGTCCGCAGGGCATCGATTGCGGAAGGCTCGA
>CAKZJK010000595.1 GCA_936942565.1 uncultured Caulobacter sp.
GATCCACCTCCCCCTAATGGGGAGGAGAGATGTTCTTCACCGCCGCTCCAGCGCCAGCCGGAGCCCGAACGCCACGAACACGCCGCCCGTCACCCGGTCCAGCCACCGCACCACGACGGGCACGCGCAGCAGGCCAGCGATCGGTACGGTCGCGGCGATGAGGGCGGCGAACCACGCAAGGCCCTCGACCACATGGATCGTGGTCAGCAGCAGGCCAAAGCGCGCCGGATCGACGCCCGGCGGCATGAATTGCGGCAGGAACGACACGTAGAAGACCCCGACCTTGGGATTGAGCAGGTTTGTCAGCAGGCCTCGGCGCAGAGCGGCGATCGGGCCGGCGTCGATGGGTTTCATCTCGCCTGGCTCGAACTGGTCGCGCGGCTTCAGGATCATCTTGATCCCGGTCCAGGCCAGGAAGACGGCGCCGGTCCACTTGAGAACCGTGAAGGCCATTTCGGAGGCGGTCAGCAGGGCTCCGACCCCGAACGATGCGGCCGCGCCCCAGATCAGGCAGCCCAGGCCAATACCGATCGCCGCGCCGGCCGCGCGACGCGGCCCCTCGGCGGCGGCCGTGCGGATGACGAGGGCGGTGTCGAGACCCGGCGTCAGGGTCAGCAGGCCCGCGGCCAGCGAGAAGGCGACGAGGGCCTCAGTCGTGGTCATGCGGGGGCTTCTCGCGCTCGACGAGCTTGCCGTCCTCCAGCACGCGGTAGAAGCACGAGCGGAAGCCGACGTGACAGGCGCCGCCGTCGCCGCGCGGACGCACCTTCAGCAGCACCGCGTCCTGGTCGCAGTCGACGCGGAGCTCGACGACGTCCTGCAGCTGGCCGCTGGTCTCGCCCTTCTTCCAGAGTTCGCCCCGCGATCGGCTGAAATAGTGGGCGATCTTGGTGTCGACGGTGAGCTTCAGCGCCTCGTCGTTCATCCAGGCCAGCATCAGGATCTCGCCGGTGTCGGCGTGCTGGGCGACCGCCACGACCAGGCCGTCGGCGTTGAAGCGCGGCGAAAGCTCGGCGCCGCGTTCCAGGGCGTGCTTGTCGGGGGCGTGCGGGAAAAGGGCGCTGGAGGTCATGGCCGACATATGGCGCAAGGCGGGGGCGCTACGCTAGGGCGGCGGTCCCTAAATCCTCTCCCCGTGGGAGAGGTGTCGGCCCCCGGGTCCGGCCACTGGCCGGCCCGAGGATAAACTCCGCCGACGGAGAGGGGAGAGGCCGGCTCAGCCATACTTTCCCCTCCAGTCGCTTTGCGACCATCTCCCCGTGGGAGAGGATTGTGTCCGCCTACTTTCGCGTCACCAGGTCCATGAACCGCTGCTGCAGGACCTTGTCGGTCTTGAACACGCCGCGGAACTGGGTGGTGATCGTCGAGACGTCGTGGTGGTGAACGCCGCGCGTACTCATGCACTGGTGCTCGGCGTCGATCAGCACGGCCACGCCGGCCGCCGAGAGGTGGTCCTCGATAGCGTCGGCGATCTGCATGGTCATGGTCTCTTGCGTCTGGAGACGCTTGGCGAAGATCTCGACCAGGCGCGCCAGCTTGGACAGGCCCACGACCTTGCCGGTCGGCATGTAGGCGACCCAGGCCTTGCCCAGGAACGGCGCCATGTGGTGCTCGCAGTGGCTCTGCACGTCGATGCCGCGCAGCATGACCATGTCGTCATAGCCCTGGACGTCCTCGAAGGTGCGCGACAGCTCCTTGGCCGGATCGCCCTGGTAGCCGGCGAACCATTCCTCGAAAGCGTCGACCACGCGCTTGGGCGTGTCGATCAGACCCTCGCGTTCGGGATTGTCGCCGGCCCAGGCCAGAAGGGTCCGGACTGCGGCCATGGCTTCCTCGCGGGAAGGGCGCTCGGCGGGTTCAAGATCAAGATCGCTGCCGATCAGGGTTCGCTCGCGGGCTAAAGCGTCCATGTCAGGGGGTCTTTCCACGGGCTGAGTTGCGCCAGGACGCCGGTCGTCCTGGAATGACGCGTGCCACCCGTTTCACAGCTACGGTCGAAGCGTCACGGCGGACGTATCGTTGGGCGTGGCCCAATCCGTATCCGAAGGATATATGGAGCCGGCTCCGTCCCGGAGCAACCTCTCCTTACGTCACAGCACTGCGACCCGATGACCCTGAAGATCCACGACACCCTGGCGCGCGAGAAGCGCGACTTCGTCCCCGCCGATCCCAAGCGGGTGACGATGTATGTCTGCGGACCCACGGTCTACAACCACGCCCACATCGGCAATTTCCGGCCCGTGGTGGTGTTCGACGTGCTGTATCGCGTGCTGCGCCACCTCTATGGCGAGGACGCGGTGGTTTACGCTCGCAACGTCACGGACGTGGACGACAAGATCAACAAGAAGGCCGCCGACGAGGGCGTGCCGATCAGCGTCATCACCGAGCGATACCTGGCGGCCTACCACCAGGACGCCGACGCCCTGGGCGCGCTGCGGCCGGATCTCGAGCCCAAGGCGACCGAGCACATCGACGCCATCCTCGAGATGATTGGCCAGCTGGTCGAGAACGGCAGCGCCTACGCCGCCGAGGGCCATGTGCTGTTCGACACCCAAAGCTTCGCCGACTACGGCCAGTTGTCGGGCCGGCCGCTGGACGAGATGATCGCCGGCGCCCGCGTCGAGGTCGCCCCCTACAAGCGCCACCCCGCCGACTTCGTGCTCTGGAAGCCCTCCAAGGAGAACGAGCCCGAGTGGGAAAGCCCCTGGGGCGCGGGTCGTCCGGGCTGGCACATCGAGTGCTCGGCCATGATCGACAAGGCGCTGGGCAAGACGATCGACATCCACGCCGGCGGCATCGACCTGACCTTCCCGCACCACGAGAACGAAGTGGCCCAGAGCCGCTGCGCCCACAAGACCGAGGTGCTGGCCAACTACTGGATGCACAACGGCTTCCTCGACATGGGCGGGGAGAAGATGTCCAAGAGCCTGGGCAATGTGATCATCCCGCACGAACTGCTGAAGACGGTTCCGGGCGAGGTGATCCGCTGGGCGCTGCTGTCGGCCCACTACCGCCAGCCGCTGGATTGGACGCCGGAGCTGCTGGAGCAGTCCAAGAAGTCGCTGGACCGCCTGTACGGCGCCCTGCGCCGCGCCAAGGACGTGCCGATGGACCAGGCCATGGAGGCTCCGGCCGAAGTGATCTCCGCCCTGATGGACGATCTCAATACGCCGCTGGCGACCTCGGCCTTCTTCGAAGTGTCGAGCCTGATCGAGAAGGCCGTCACCGCCGGCGACACGGTGGCTATCGCCGCCAACAAGGCCCGCCTGCTGGAGGCCGGCGCCCTGCTGGGCTTCTTGCAGGCCGATCCGGACAGCTGGTTCGAGGGCGACGCCTCCGACGAGCTGAAGGCCAAGGTCGAGGACCTGCTGGCGCAACGCGTCGCCGCGCGCGCCGCCAAGGACTGGACCGCCGCCGACGCGATCCGCGCCGAGCTGGACGCCCTGGGCGTGGTGGTCATGGACGGTCCGTCGGGCGCGACCTGGCGGATGAAGGACTAGGCGCCATGACCTTCGAGCAGCAGGTCGTCCTGGTCTCCGGCGCCGGCCGGGGGCTGGGCGCGGCCATCGCCCGGGCCTTCGTAGAGAACGGCGCCCAGGTGGTGGTCAACTATCGCCGCAGCGAAGCCCAGGCCAAGGCGCTGGTCGCCGAGCTTGGCCAGCGCGCGGTCGCCATCCAAGCCGACGTGTCCGATCCGATGCAAGCGCGGCTCCTGGTCAATGACGCGGCCGAGGCGTTCGGCCATCACGTCACCACGTTGGTCAACAACGCCCTGGGCGACTTCAGCTTCAACGGCGACGCGCGCGAGAAAATCCAGACCATCGGCTGGGACGACTTCCTGGGGCAGATGGACGTCGCCCTGCGCGGGTCGCTGAACCTGATCCAGGCCGCGGCGCCGGCGATGGAAGCCGCGGGCTTTGGCCGGATCATCAATATCGGCACCAACCTCTTCCAGAACCCGGTCGTGCCCTATCACGACTACACCGCCGCCAAGGCCGCCCTGCTGTCGCTGACTCGCACCGCGGCCGGGGATCTCGGGCCCAGCGGGATCACCGTCAACATGGTCTCCGGCGGTCTGTTGCGCGTCACCGACGCCAGCGCCGCCACGCCCGAGGCGATCTTCGACCTGATCGCCCAGAGCACGCCGCTGCGCCGTGTCACCACCCCGGCCGAGTTCGCGGACGCGGTCCTCTTCTTCGCCTCGCCCTGGAGCCGCGCCGTCACCGGCCAGAACCTGGTGGTGGATGGCGGCCTCGTCAGGGATTAAGAAACGCCCATGCAACGCGCCGTCGAACACCGCATCGGGGTCCAGGCCCCCGCCGAGATCGTCTGGGAGGTCGTCTCCGAGTTCGAGACCTGGACCCACTGGAACCCGCTCTACCGCAGGGCCGAGGGGCAGATGAAGATCGGCTCGGCCCTGGTGCTTGAGCAGCACCTGCCGGGCGAGGCCCCGCGCGTAATCCAGCCGGTCGTTCACGACTGGGTGCCCTACGAGCAATTGCACTGGCGATCGAGCCGGATCGGCGGGCTGGTCACGGCCATCCGCTATCTCGAGATCGAGAACATGGGCCCGGCCAACGCGACCTTCTCGAACGGCGAGCTCTTCATGGGCATGCTGGTGCGCTGGGTCAGCCGCGACGAACGCCGCAAGCTGAAAGCCGCCTTCACCGCCATGGGCGAGGCCGTCCGCGACCGCGCCGAGGCCCTCTGGTTCGAGCGCGGCGGGGCTCCCATCTAAGGCGCGCGATGATCGACGACCTCTACAGCGCCAAGATCCTTAGCCTCGTGGCCAACATGCCGCGCGCCGGACGCTTGCCCGCGCCCGACGCCAGCAGCGAGAAGATCGCCAAGCTGTGCGGCAGCAAGATCACGGTCGACGTCAAGGTCGAGAACGGCAAGGTCGTCGACTTCGCCCAGGACGTCAGCGCCTGCGCGCTGGGGCAGGCGGCCGCCGCGATCCTGGGCCAGAACGTCATCGGGGCCGAACTTTCGGACATCGAGTTGGCGCGGGACTCGCTTGCGGCTATGCTGAAGGCGAACGGTTCGCCTCCCGCGGGCCGATTTGCGGAGCTCGCCGTGCTAGAGCCGGTCAAGGACTATCCCGCTCGTCACGCCTCGACGCTGCTTGCGTTCGAGGCGACGGTCGAGGCTGTCCGACAGGCCACATCGGGCGCCGAAACGCGAACTAGCACCGCCGGCGCGGCTTGATCGCCTCGACGAGGCGGTTAGTACTTTAGCGGACTAACAGTCGCGCGCCGGCATGACCCTCTACCAACGCACCGTCGATTTGGGCCTTCGAGCCTACAAGTTGACGCTATCGCCCCTCATCGGACGGCAGTGCCGCTTTACGCCGAGTTGTTCGGAGTACACGGCCGCCGCCCTCAAGGATCATGGCCCGCTCAAGGGCTCGTGGTTGGGCTTGCGACGGATTTGCCGCTGCAATCCGTTTGGTGGATCGGGCTACGACCCGCCACCGCCGCGACGCCAGCCACGTAAGTGGAAATGTGAAGTATGATCGATCTGGTTTTCCCTGACGGCTCGTCTCGACAATACCCGGACGGCTCGACGGGGCGCGACGTGGCCGCCGCCATCTCCAAGTCGCTGGAAAAGAAGGCTCTGCTGATCAAGCTGGACGGCCAGCTGCTGGATCTCGACCGGCCGCTGACGCCCGACCTGCTGGCCGGTAAGCGCAAGTTCGAGATCCTGACCCGCGAGGCGCCCGAGGCGCTCGACACCATCCGCCACGACACCGCCCACGTACTGGCCGAGGCCGTGCAGGAGCTGTTCCCCGGCACCCAGGTGACGATCGGCCCGAACGTCGAGGACGGCTTCTATTACGACTTCGCCCGCGACGAGCCGTTCAGCCTGGACGATCTGGAAAAGATCGAAAAGCGCATGAAGGAGATCGTCGATCGCGACGAGAAGATCTCGCGCGAGGTTTGGGATCGCGAGGAGGCCATCGCCCATTTCGATTCGATCGGCGAGCAGTACAAGGCGCAGATCATCCGCGATCTGCCGCCGACGGACACCATCACGGTTTATCGCCAAGGGAACTGGAAGGACCTCTGCCGAGGGCCGCACCTGCCGTCGACCAAGCACGTCGGCAAGGCCTTCAAGCTGACCGGCGCCTACTGGCGCGGTGACCAGAACAACGCCCAGCTGCAGCGGATCTATGGCACGTCGTGGGCCTCCGAGGCCGATCTCGAGGCCTATCTGAAGCGCGTCGAGGAAGCCGAGAAGCGCGATCACCGCAAGCTCGGCAAGACCATGGACCTCTTCCACATCCAGGAAGAGGGCAAGGGCATGGTGTTCTGGCACCCGAAGGGCTGGGCGCTCTATCGCGTGCTCGAGGACTACATGCGCCGTCGCCTCGACGCGGCCGGCTACAAGGAAGTGAAGACCCCTCAGATCCTCGACAAGAGCCTGTGGGAGAAGTCGGGTCACGCCGAGAAGTTCGGCCACGCCATGTTCATGTGCGAGAGCGCCGAGGGCGAGGTCCTGGCGGTCAAGCCGATGAACTGCCCCGGCCACATCCAGATCTTCAACGTCGGCCAGAAGAGCTATCGCGAGCTGCCGCTGCGCATGGCCGAGTTCGGCGCTTGCCACCGCTACGAGCCGTCCGGCGCGATGCACGGCATCATGCGGGTGCGCGCCTTCACCCAGGACGACGCCCACATCTTCTGCCGCGAGGAGCAGGTCACCGAGGAGAGCGCCAGATTCATCGAGCTGCTGCGCTCAGTGTACAACGACCTGGGCATGACGCTGGCGGACACCAAGTTCTCGACGCGTCCCGATCTGCGCGCTGGTTCGGACGATGTCTGGGACAAGGCCGAGTCGGCTCTGGCGGCGGCCGCCGAGGCCGCTGGCGAGACCCTGACGCTGCAGCCCGGCGAGGGCGCGTTCTACGGACCGAAGCTGGAGTTCTCGCTGAAGGACGCCATCGGCCGCGTCTGGCAGTGCGGCACTCTGCAACTCGATTTCGTTTTGCCGGAACGATTGGACGCCGAGTACGTTTCGGAGGATGGTTCAAAGAAGCGTCCAGTTATGCTTCACCGTGCGATTTTGGGGTCGTTCGAACGTTTCATCGGCATTTTGTTGGAGAACTTCGCGGGCGCCTTGCCCGTATGGCTTGCGCCGACTCAGGTCGTCGTGGCCACGATCACCTCGGATGCGGATGACTATGCTCGCGAGGTCGTTGAGGCCTTGACGAAACTAGGTATGCGCGCGGAGCTGGACCTGCGAAATGAGAAGATCAACTATAAGATTCGCGAGCATAGTCTCGCTAAGGTGCCAGTGATCGCGGTGGTCGGACGTAAGGAAGCGGAGACGAGGCAGCTGGCCCTGCGCCGCCTGGGCGGCGAGGGGCAGAGCGTGCTTTCGCTCGAAGACGCCATCGCCGTGCTGACCGCCGACGCCACCCCGCCGGACGTGGCGCGCGCGCGCGCCTCCAACGCGGTTCTGGAGGCCCAGATCGCCTGATGAATAGCATTCTCCCGTCCGTCTCGACCCTGACCGCCGGCGCTCGCCCGGCTAGACCGAACGTGTCCGTGGTCATGGTCGTTTATCGGACGGGAGAAGCGCTGATCCAGAGCATCAAGCACGTGCTGGCCGAGCCGCTGGTCGATGAGTTCGTGATCATCGACAACGGCTCCTGCGCGCACGACCGCGACATGCTCCGGTCGCTCGCCCTCACCGAGCCGCGCGTGGTCCTCAAGCAGGGTCACGGCAATATCGGTTTCGCGCGCGGCGCCAACATGGGCGCCACGATCGCCGGCGGCGAATATATCGTCTTCCTCAATCCCGACGCCAACCTGCAGCCGGGCTGCGTGGCCGCGCTCGTCACCGCCTTCAAGGGACAGCCGACCCCGACCATCGTCGGCGCGCGCGTGCTAAACGTCGATGGCACCGAGCAGCGCGGCGGCCGTCGCGGCGAGGTGACGCCGATCAGCACCGTGCTCAGCTTCGGGCAGTTGACCCGCCGCTATCCCCAGCTGGCGGCCTTCGAGATTCATCGCGAGCATGAGCCGCTTCCGGCCGGTCCCGCGCCGATGCCGACCATTTCCGGCGCCTGCTTCGCCATGCGTCGCCGCGACTTCGATGTCTTGAATGGCTTCGACGAGGCCTATTTCCTTCACGTCGAGGACATCGACCTGTGCTGGCGCGCCCGCCGCGCCGGCGGCAAGGTGCTTTTCCAGCCCAAGGCGCAGGTCGTGCATCTGGGACACACCAGCCTAGAGCACCCCGTGAAGGTGGAGTTCCACAAGGGCGTTGGCCTGACCCGCTACTTCATCAAGCGCGCCGACAGCCTGCAGCTGTTCGCCGCCGCGGTGCTGCTGGCGCCGGCCATCATGCTGATGAGCGTGTTCCGTCCCCTGCTCTGGAAGATGACCGGCCGGCCGATCTAGGGCCGATAGAGGTCCGCGTCCGAATCCCGGCCGCCTCGCACCTCGGCCGCGACGACCTGCGAGGCAATGACCGAATAGGTTATGCCGTTGCCGCCGAACCCCATGACGGCCCAAGTGTGATCCATCGTCTCGACCGGCCCGATGCTGGGCAGGCCGGTGGCGCTGGAGCCGAACGCTCCGGCCCAGCCGTAGTCCATTTCGAAGGCGACGCCCGGTAGGAGGGCCTCCAGCTTGGCGGCCAAGGTGGCGCACTTTCGTTTGAGCTTTTCGCGGTCCTGGATGGCGTCGGCGGACTCCTCGTCCTCGCCCCCGACAATGAGTCGGCCATCGCCGGTCATGCGAAGGTAGAGGTACGGATCCGAGGCCTCCCAGACCAGCATCTCCCGCAGCCACGCTGGACAGCGCTGGCGCGGCTTGGAGGCCATGGCCCAGGTCGAGAGGATGCGCGCGCCGGGCGTGGGCACGGCCTTGGGAAACTCGTAGCCGCAGCAGAACACAACCGATCGAGCCCGGACGGCGTGACCGACGTTGGTCAGCAGCGTGACCCCGTCCGGATCGCTGACCGCCTGGGTCACCTCGACCGGCGACAGGATCCGCGCCCCGCGCGCGTGGGCCCGCCGGGCGGGGTCGCCGCTCGCCGAGCCGGTGGAAACGATGGCCCCTGTCCGCTCGATTCCGAAACGGTCGCGAAGCTCGGCCGGACCGAGGTAGCGGCTGTCGAGGCCGATCGCCGCCCGCGCCTCGGCCTCGGCCTCCAGGGCGCGATGGCCGTGGTCGTCGCCGGCCAGATAGAGCGAGGACTTCGTCTTGAACTGGCAGGGAATGCGCTCCTTCGCGACCAGCCGGGCTAGATCGTCGACCGCGCGTCTCGATCGCAGATAGGCTCGCCTAGCCTTGGCCGTCCCGATCTGTTTGGCCAGGGTGGTCAGCGGCAGATCGATCTCCCATTGCAGCAGGGCGGTCGAGGCCATGGTCGATCCCGTCAGGGGCGGACGCCGATCGAGGACGACGACGGAGTGATCCTGGGAGAGCTCATGGGCCATCAGCGCGCCGCTGATCCCGGCGCCGACGATCGCGACATCGACGCTGAGCGAGCGCGTCAAAGGCCGGATCGGCAAGCCGAGGCCAGGACTGTCGGTCCACAGCGGTCGGCCGGTTCTGAGGTCTCGGGTCTTCGTCGCGCCGGTCATGGAAACTCCGCCTTGGCGAAGCTTAGCCCCTCAAGCGCCCGATCGGTTCCGTTCGATCCGCGCGCGGGCGCTCGAAAGATGCTCGCCGCGGGCCTATCCGACTACATTGGCGCGATGGTCTCGAACCTCAGGCCGTCCGGTCCTTCGATCGACGTCGGCGCCCGCAGGTTTCGCGCGGGCAGCATCGTCCGGTAGCGCTCGTACATCGCCTTCGCGTCACGCCCCGGCTTCGCCGCGAGGCAGACGTCGTATTCGCCCTCGCGCCCCCAGGGTTTGCGCTCCGAGCGCGCGATATCGCGATCGGTCCTCACCGCCGCCGCCACCTTGTCCGCCAGCGGCCGGTCGATACCCATGCCGTAGCTGCCGAACTTGATCGTCACGTCGCAGCGTTCCGTGGCGGCGGGCGCCGCCGCCGCGCAGGCGGCGAGGACGAGCAGCGGTGTTAGGGCGACGAGGCGGAGCATCAGGCGGGGAACCCTCCAGCGCGGGCCAGGGACGAGGCGGGGGCCTTGCCCAGGCGGTCGCTGATCTCTCGGCCGATGGCGATCAGGGCCGACAGGTCATAACCGGTCTCGAAGCCGGCCCGTTCCAGCATGTAGACGAGGTCCTCGGTGCCGATGTTGCCGGTCGCCGCCGGGGCGAACGGACAGCCGCCCAGCCCTCCGACCGAGGCGTCCAGCACGTCGACGCCCGCCTCGACACTGGCGTAGGCGTTGGCCAGGCCCGTGTTGCGAGTGTCGTGGAAGTGCATGCGAAGGCGCGCGTTCGGCGCGGCGGCGCGAACCGCCTCGACGCGCTTGCGCACGGTCCAGGGATCGGCGACCCCGATGGTGTCGGCGATGGCGATCTCGGGAACGCCCAGGGCGGCCGCCTCGCGAACGATGGCCACGACCTGGTCCTGGCTGACCTCGCCGTCGAACGGGCAGCCGAAGGCGACCGAGATGGTGGCGGTGATCGGTGGGCCGCCGTCGATCGCCTGTCGCTCGGCGATGGCGGCCAGGGTGTCGAGCTGCTGGGCCACCGTGGCGCCCTGGTTGCGGACCCCAAAGCCGTCCGAGGCGCAGACCACGACATTGGCCTCGTCGCAGCCGGTCGAGACGCAGCGCTCCCAGCCCCGCAAGTTCAGAACAAGGCCGATGCGCGAGCGGTTCGGGGCGGCGGGCAGCGCGGCCATGATGTCTTCCGCGCCCGCCATCTGTGGCACGCGGGTGGGGTTCACGAACGAGACGACCTCGGTGCGCCGCGCGCCGGCGGCCTCGAGCTTGCCGATCAGGTCCAGCTTCTCGGCGACCGACAGCGAGATCTTCTCGTTCTGCAGGCCGTCGCGCGGCCCGACCTCGACGATTTCGATAAAACGGCTCATCGCTGGGGCTCTCCGGCGGGCGGGTTAGGTTCGACGGCGTCCTCGGCCGGGGCCAGGGGTTCGCCGCGATAGACGGTGAGCCGCTCGCGGTCGCCGTCGGAATAGTTCAGGCCCTCGACCGTCGTGACCGGACGCGGGGCGAGGCCCAGCGAGGCCATGGCGGCGCGGAACGGCTTTTCCTCGCGCCCCTCGACGATGGCGGGGCGGCCTTCGGCGATCGCGTCTGCCGCGCCTTCTCCGTCGGCCAGCTGGGTGGTCGTGCCCAGTTGGAAGATCAGGCTGGGCTCGGCGTAGCCGGTGACCGCCACCGGGCCGGGCGCGCCGGAGCGGGGCGACAGACGCGCCTGGTCCAGGGCCTGGGCCAGGTCACGCGACAGGAACAGCGGTTCCAGGCGCGGGATCAGGCCGGCGGTCAGGGCGATGTGCGCGCTGATCCCCAGGGCGCCGGCGACGAAGAGCGCCCTCACCGCGTGGCGGCGAGCCGCCAGCACCGCGGCGGCGAC
>CAKZJK010000596.1 GCA_936942565.1 uncultured Caulobacter sp.
GAGGAGGTCGTCGCCGCTCCGAAGGCCGTGGTCCTGTACGAAGTGGGCGAGAACGTCCGCGTCACCGACGGCCCGTTCGCCAGCTTCAACGGCTCGGTCGAATATGTCGACGAGGAAAAGGCCCGCCTGCGCGTCACCGTCTCGATCTTCGGCCGCGCCACGCCGGTCGAGCTCGAGTACAATCAGGTCGAAAAGATCGCCTAAGGGCGGTCATACGACCCGAAGCTTCGAAAGCCCCGCGCTCGCAAGGCGCGGGGCTTTTGCTTTGCGCGGTGGGCGAGGTTATCCACAGGGGTGACCGCGCGGAGGCCCTCATGTCTAACCCAATGATCCCGGAAGGCGACCGCCAGACCGCCGTCGCCGAGTTCGAGGCCGGCCCGATCCGCGCCCGCGCCGAGGTCAGCGTCACCCCGGCGGGGCTCTTGGCGTTCGGCGCGCTGGTCAGCGGCGTGTTGCTGTCGACGGCGGCGGTGGTGTGGGCCGCGCGCCGCCGTCGCTGAGCGCGAAGGGACGGGCCCTACCGAACCACGAACCGCACCAGCCCGTAGCTCTCCTCCTTGGCGGTCGCGATCCCCTCGGTCTGGCCGATGGTCAGTTCGGTCCACACCGAGCCCACGACCTTTCGCGCCAGGCTGACGGAATAGCGCTGGAAGCGGTCGGTCGCGAACGCCGGGCTCTTGTAGTCCCGCTCGTTCCAGACGGCGGAGCCGGAGATCGACCAGGTCTTGTCGGCCGCGCCGTGACTCAACACCAGGCCGAACTGGGTGGTCCGCGCCTCGCGTTCGTCTTCGGCGACCGTCACCTTGGCGTCGCCGACATATTGCGCGAACGCGGTGATGTTGAGCAGCGGGCGCTCGCACTTCGGCGTCTTCCTCGCAGCGGCCTCGCCCTCGGCCGCGGCGGCTTCGCCCGTCTTCGAGAGGCAGCCGCCCGCCGTTCCGATCGGTTTGCCGATCGTCAGCGGCAGCCGCAAGGCCGCCCAGGCGCGCGGGCCGTTCGAGGCCAGGTCCGAGATCGTATAGGTCGGCGCCGACCACGCCACGCCGCTGGCCACCTGCAGGCTGATCGAGTTCTCCGCCGCCTTCTTCGCGGTCTCGAAGCACGCCGTGACCTCCGCCTTGAAATCGGTCTCCCGGTCGGCGGCGAGGGCTGCCACCCGGTCATCCAACCAATCTGTGATTATCTTCCTCTCTGTATCCCTAGCGAGGCCATTCCGCACGCCGAAGACGGTGCTTGCATTCTCCGCGGCTTGAGGAAGGGGGTCCAAGTCCAGCACGTCTCTCGCATGAACCTTAGCCGCCGCGACTTCCGCCGGATCCGTGTTGATGCGCTCCCTGATCTTGGAGCGGCCCTCGCTCACCACTTTCACCGCGTCGCGCAGGCAGTCGAGATGAGCCGCGTTCAGGCGCGGGTCGGCGGAATCGAGCAGTTCGGTCGAGACGCCGATCGCCGCCCCGAGGCCCTTCTCCTGATTGGCGACCTTCGGCGCCAGCGCGCCGCTCACCGATGTCCTGGCGCCCACCCGCTTGAGCCATCCGATCGTCTTGTAGTCGTCGGTACTGAGTTTCTTGCCGAGGCCCAGCGCCCAGTAGGGCCGAGCCGCGAAGGCCGCGCCCGGCTTGTCGCCGGTCAGCACGACGTCGCTGCTAAGGTCGGGGCCGAACGGCGCGGTGAAGGTGAGCTCCGGCGCGTCGGTCACCATGCCCAAGGCCGGCGCGGCCGGCACGGCGGTGTCGTAGACGTAGAGCTGCGCCTTTTCGACATCTCCCCAGCTCTTGAGCTTAAGCTCCTTCTCCTCATCTCCGGCCGTCGCGGCGCGTGGCGTGACCACGGCGATGAAGCAGGCCAGGGCGACGAGGTTTGTCATCGGGATCGTGCGCTTCATGGTTCAGCTCCGCAGGTAGAGATCGAGGGTGGGGCCGTCGATCTCGACCGCCACGTCCGTTCGACTGGGATCATTCACGTCCTGCGCGATGACCTGCTGGCCATCGCGACTTACGGTGACGATGACCGGTTCCTCTTCCTGGGTCTGTGGATTGACGGCCCTGGCGTCCAACACGAACTGGAACTCCGTGCCGACGGTCGCGGTCGCCGGCGGTCGGGGCGGCGCGGTCGGCAACTGCACGACAGGGCCAGGCCCCACCCCGATCCGCCACTGAGTGGCGCCAGGCTCGACCGGCGTGAGCCGAACGATGTGTCCGCTCGCGTCGATGAAGCTCAGCACGCCGCCCGCGGGCGAGGCGTTCTCCCCGACGGCGGTTATGACGATGTCCTCGCCTTCGACGACCGCCTGCGCGTAGGCCGCGACCCGCATCCTTGTGACCATCTCTCAACCCTCCTCCAACCTAGGCGGCTAAGCTGGGCCGTCAGCGGGCGGCGCGCTGTGGCGCTTCTCCCGGCGCGGAGGTGAGTTTGCGCACAGAGACCGGCGTGGGCTCGCCAGCGCTACCCAACGCAGGCGAGCCCGCGCGGCGACCGGCGGGCTCGCGAGCTCAGCGATGTCGGCGGGGCCCGGGATCAGGGGCACAGACCGTCGGCGATGACCATCAGCAGCTTGACGGCCTTCACCACCGTCTTGACCGGGGGGAATGGCAGCTTCTCGATGAATGACAGCGCGGTTTCAAGCGCCGGCTTGAGCTTCTTGTACTTGGCGCAGAGGTCGGCTGGGTTGAAGGCCAGGGCGGCCGCGCCTTGGTCTGGGCCAAGAATGGCCTCGATCTCGTCGGCGGCGGTCTGAAGGGCGATGGTGTCCTGGCTCACGGCGGGTCTCCTCTGGATGCCTGACCGGAGGATGGCGGTCGTCCGCGTCGGCGGCGGTGCGCGTCGCCACGGACCCGCCGTGAGTTTCGCCACGCCACGCCGCGCCGCTCGAAAAGTTATCCACAGGCGGGGGTATTCCCGTACCTTTCCTCGTTCGGGAATAGACGTTTCTGTTTCCCGGCAAGAGCTTGTCCAAAAACGCAGGTTTCTTGTCCCCGGCGCCTCCACCGGCCTCATGCTTTACCCTCATGAGCCAGACCCACACCCCCGCCGCCCGCTCGCCCCGCCAGTGGTGCGACGCGATGCAAGCCAAGCTGATGACCGCCCTCGACGAGGCCTGGCGCCTCGCCGAGTCCAGCGACGACCCCGCCGTCCAGGCCCGCGCCCGCGACAAGGCCAAACTCTGCGGCCAGATGGCGGCCGCGGCCCGCAAGATCGCGGCCCTGAGCCCGCCGGAGAAGCGCGCCAAGGCGGGCCCCGAGCACCCGCTGGACCTGATCCAGGACTTCGTCCGCCGCCTGGACAGGTCGACGACGGCGATCGAGGCGGAGGCGGAAAAGGTCGAAACGCCCGAACCCCAGCCCCGCGCCGCCCAGGCGCTGGCCATGCGGGCGGCGCTGGCGAAGCTGAAGCGGCGCTAGGGCCTCAAGGCTCCGGAAAGCCTGGACCCGCCCGCGTCTCGACCTGCCGCGCCGTGACCGGTTCGCCGCATTCCGAGCAGGTCTGCACGGGGTGGAAATCACAGCCGCAACCCTTGTGCCGGCGCAGCAACGGCGGACCGGCCTCGCCGGCGTAATGCGCGTCGCCGAAGTGGGCGATGGCCATGACCACCGGGTGCAGATCCAGGCCCTTGGCGGTCAGGCGGTAGTCGTGGCGGACGGGATTGTCCTGATAGGCGCGGCGCTCCAGCACGCCCGCCTCGACCAGGGTCCGCAGCCGATCGGTGACG
>CAKZJK010000597.1 GCA_936942565.1 uncultured Caulobacter sp.
ATCAGGGTCACGCCGGTGAGTCCGACGGTATAGCCGCCGCTGAAGCTGGCGTCGCCGCGGTTGCTGTAGGCGCGCGCCAGCGCCAGGTGATGGCGTGCCCGATCCAGGTCGCCCATGGCCAGGTTCACGTCGATCAGGTGCAGGCCCCAGTCCTTCAACACGATCCCCGCCACCGCGATGTCGCCGCTAATGTCGTCGGCGCGCGGGTCAGCGGGGTCGGCGTTGATCTTGACCGACAGATAGGTGAACTCGCCGTCGCTGACGCACCGCGCCGAGATCAGGCCTGGCATCGAGACGAACGGCGTCGACACCGTCAGCCCCTTGGCGAACGGCTTGGGCGATTGTCCCTCGACCGCGCCGTAGCCCTTGCTGCTGAGATAGGCGCGCAGCGGCGTGTCTTCCGAAGAGTCCTTGCCGGCGAGCAGGGCCGCCGGGTTCACGCAGCCGGAGCGATGGCCTTCCGGATCGGTCTTGCCAAAGCGGCTTTTGGCCGGCGGTGGGCTGGTCGCGCGGAACGAGACATAGGTCACGATGCAGCCAGCCTCGTCAGCCTTCGTACACAGCGGGATCGAGCCGTACTTGCCGGCCGTGTCGACTGGCGTGTTCATGCCCAGCACCAGCGCCGAGATCATCTGCTTCTGGGCCGGCTGGCCATCGATCTCGGCCTTCAGCAGGTTCAGCAGGATACGCGAGCCCTGGCTGTGGCCGATCAGCACGACGCCCCGGCCCTTGTTCTCGTTAGCGAGGTACCAGCGCCAAGCGTCGCGGACGTCGCCATAGGCCAGCTCGGCGTCGCCCGGCGAACTTCCGCCCAACATCGCCGCGCGCAGGGCCGCCAAGGTCACCTGGCGGTACATCGGCGCGAACACCCGGCACTTGGAGGCGAAGCGCGCCAGCTGCTGGTCGACCACCCGCCGCTCGGCCGGGTCGATGACCATGTCGCTGTTGCCGCCCGGATCGGTCGAGACGGTGGGATAGACGTAGAAGCAGTCATAGGCCGGCGCGGTGGCGGCCTTGAAGGTTTCGGTCGACGTCTTGCCGTCGGCCTCGATGATGGTGGTGGTCTGGTCCGACGCGCAGGCGTCCTGGCGGCCCGGCAGGCACAGCCACGCGTCGGGCTTGGCGTAGTCGTTCGGCGTGGTGGGGACGGGCGTCGTCTGCGCGCAGGCCGACGCGCCCATCGTCAACATCGCCGCCAAGGCCATGGCGGCCAGCCTCATCCTGGTCATGCTCTTCCCCTCATCCCGCGTTCGAACGCTCGTTTGGCGCGGAGCATGGCCGCAAAGACGCCGCCGCGCCAAGGGGAGATTTAGAGGCCCGGCACGATGGCCTTCAGCCGCGCCTCGCCCGTCAGGACGTTCGCGCGGGGCGGGCCGCCCGGTCCCCCCATGTCGCCGGGAGGCGGTCCGGGCGGAGGACCACCACCGGGAGGAGGGCCGCCGGGACCAGCGGGGCCGAAGCCGTTGTCCTTCCAGTCGGCGCGCGGATCAACGGCGACGGTCAGGGCGATCTCGTAGGCGTCCTTGCCTTCCTTGACCGCCGCGACCATGGCCTCGCCGCCTTGAAGGGCGATGCCGTCGTTGCTGTTGAGCGTGTCGCGCTTGCGGGGGCGGCGGTAGGCCGGGACGTTCTCGTAGAGATATTCGCTCAGCGCGTCGGGCACGAACAGCTGGCAGGTCAGGGTGGTGCGGGCGTCGAGGAACACCTTGGCGTGGATATGTGGGGTGCGGCCCTCGTACCAGCCCGGCCAGATGGTGCGGAAGACGGCCACGCCGCTGGCGTCGGTCAGCTGGCCGCCGCGCAGGAAGGTCTGGCCCTTGGTCCCGGCCTTCCGATCGTCGCCCTGGCCTTCATAGCCGGAATAGAGGCCCGAGGCGTCGCAGTGCCAGATCTCGACCCGCGCGCCCCGGATCGGCGCGCCGGCCTGGTCCAGCACCGTCATGCGCACGCGGGCCGGGACGCCGGGGCGGCCCTCGGTGATGTCCGCGCGCAGCAGCTTCGGGTCGAACCAATAGGGACCTTGGGTGACCTGCGGCGTCAGCACCAGGGCGTCGGCGTGAGCCGAAGAGGGCAGGGCGACGGCGGCCGGCGCCAGGGCGGCCAGAGTCAGGAGGCGGCGGCGATCGGGGGATGGAGGCTGAGGCATGGGCAGCCTCTAGCCGCCAATTTGGGCGTGGCGATTACCCGCCTGAAACGCTCTGAAAGCGTCCGTCAGAACAGCCAGCGGCGGGGATACTTGTCGCCCAGCCGCCGCGCCTCGCCCGACCTGAGGCCGAGATCCCGCATCCGATAGGCGAGGATTTCGCGCATCGCCTCGACGGGCTCCTGGCCGTTCACCGGGCTGGAGGCGATCGCGCCGTCGGCCTGAGCTAGGTCGGTGGCGGCCCACTCGGCCTGGGCGCGGTCGGCCTTGCCGACGGCGAAGTAGTGGCGGACGGGCGTACGCTCGCCCGGGACCTCGACCATGACGCCGATGACCCAGCCTTGAACGATCAGATCGGCGTCGGGGCGCTGGCGGAACATGGGCCAGCACTTAGGGCGTTCCGTCTCGAACTGTAAGAGCCTTTGGCCGCCGATCAGCCGATCAGCTGAAAGGCCGCCTGGCTGACCAGGCCCAGCACCAGCCAGGCCGACAGTCCCAGCACGACGATACTCAAGGGTGTCCGCGGAGCGCGCTTACGGCGCGGGGCGGGGTACTCACGCACGAACGACATCACGGCCTCCATGCTAGCGAAGCCGTAGCCTAACGCCGATCCGGGCGCTTGGATGCGTGTGGTCTCGCGTTTAACCAAGGATTCCGGTGGATAGGCGGTGGATAGAAAAAGGGCGGAGCCTTTCGGCCCCGCCCTCATCTGTTTCAGCGCTTGGCTGACAGGACTTCTTAGAAGTCCATATCACCCATGCCGCCCGGCATGCCGCCGCCGGCCGGAGCGCCGCCGCCCTTCTTGGGGGCTTCGACGATCGCGGCTTCCGTCGTGATCAGCAGGCCGGCCACCGAAGCGGCGTTCTGCAGAGCGGTGCGGACAACCTTGGCCGGGTCGATGACGCCGTCGGTGACCAGGTCAACGTACTGCTCGGTCTGGGCGTTGAAGCCGAACGAGCTGCTGGCGCTTTCCAGGATCTTGCCGACCACGATCGAACCTTCGACGCCGGCGTTCTCGGCGATCTGGCGGATCGGCGATTGCAGGGCGCGACGGACGATGGCGATACCGGCCGTCTGGTCGTCGTTGTCGCCGGTCACGCCGGCCAGGGCCTTCGAAGCCCACAGCAGAGCCGTGCCGCCGCCCGGGACGATGCCTTCATCGGCGGCCGCGCGGGTCGCGTTCAGGGCGTCGTCGACGCGGTCCTTCTTTTCCTTCA
>CAKZJK010000598.1 GCA_936942565.1 uncultured Caulobacter sp.
GAGCCGCTGGCCGCCCTGGCCGACGCCATCATCTTCAGCCGCGACCTGGTCTCCGAGCCGGCCAACATCCTGCATCCGGAAGAATTCGCCGCCCGCGCCAAGAGCCTCGAAAGCCTGGGCCTCGAGGTCGAGATCCTGGGCGAGGCCGAGATGGAGAAGCTTGGCATGGGCAGCCTGCTGGGCGTCGGCCAAGGCAGCGTCCGCGAAAGCCAGCTGGTGATCATGAAGTGGATGGGCGCGGCGGATAAGAACGCTCAGCCGATCGCCTTCGTCGGCAAGGGCGTCTGCTTCGACACCGGCGGCATCTCGATCAAGCCGGCCGACGGCATGGAGGACATGAAGTGGGACATGGGCGGCGCGGCCGCCGTGACCGGCGTCATGCACGCCCTGGCCGGCCGCAAGGCCAAGGTCAACGCCATCGGCGTTCTGGGCCTCGTCGAGAACATGCCCGACGGCAACGCCCAGCGTCCCGGCGACGTGGTCAGCTCGATGTCGGGCCAGACGATCGAGGTCATCAATACCGACGCCGAGGGCCGCCTCGTGCTGGCCGACGCCCTTTGGTACACGCAGGAGCGCTTCAAGCCGCAGTTCATGATCGACCTGGCCACCCTGACCGGCGCGATCATCATCTCGCTGGGTCACGACTACGCCGGTTTGTTCAGCAATAACGACGGCTTGTCCGAAAAGCTTCTCGCCGCCGGCAAGGCCGAGCGCGAGAGCCTGTGGCGCCTGCCGCTGCCGGCCGCCTACGAAAAGCAGATCGAAAGCCCGATCGCCGACATGAAGAACATCGGCGGCCGCCCGGCCGGCTCGATCACGGCGGGCCTTTTCCTGCAGAAATTCGTCAACGGCGTGCCGTGGGCCCACCTCGACATCGCCTCGGTGGCCTGGAAGAAGCCCTCGACCGACCCTACCGTGCCGGACGGCGCCGCCGGCTTCGGCGTGCGGCTGCTGAACCGCCTAGTCGCCGACGCCTACGAAGGCTGATCCGAAGAGGCTGTCATCCCGGCCCAGCGCAAAAGCGCGCCGAGCCGGGACCGCCCCAAGCGCCGCGTTTGTCGCGGTCCCGGGTCTTCGCTACGCTCGCCCGGGATGACAGGGAATTTCGATGACGGCTAACCCCTGCGAGGTCTGGTTCTATCACCTCGAGCGCAGCCCGCTCGAGGCGGTGCTGCCCGAGCTGCTGGAAAAGACGCTGGGGCGTGGCTGGAAGGCGCTGGTGCGCGGCGGCGATCCCAAGCGGATCGAGGCTCTCGACCAGTACCTCTGGACCTATCGCGAGGACAGCTTCCTGCCGCATGGCCTGGCGACCGAGCCGATGGCCGAGCGTCAGCCGGTGCTGCTGACCGCCGAGGAGGGCAACCCCAACCACGGCGACGCGATCTTCCTGATCGACGGCGCGGAGCCTGGAGACCTTTCGGGCGTTTCGCGCTGCGTCCTGCTGTTCGACGGTCGGGACGATCAGGCCCTGGCGGAAGCGCGGGGGCGCTGGTCGGTGTTCAAGAAGGCGGGGCACCCTGTGTCCTACTGGCGTCAGGGCGCCGAGCGTGGTTGGGAGAAGCAGGCATGAAGCGGATCGTCACGGGTATGGGCGTTGGTCTGGCGCTTGTTCTGGCGTCTTGCTCCAGCGCGCCCGAGCCCGCGCCCCCGCCTCCGCCCAGCACGCCGACCGCGCCGCCAGCCATCGCCTTGCCCGCGGCGCCGCCCGTGTCCGAGGCTGAAAAGGATCAGTGCGGCCTGAAGGACGCCCAAGCCTTCATCGGCAAGCCGCGCACCAGCCTTCCGGCCCCGGTGGATCCTTCCCGTTGGCGGGTGGCGTGCACGACGTGTCCTGTCACCATGGACTATCGTCCCGACCGCCTGAACATCCTGTTCAACGCCGACACCGGCGTCGTGCAGCAGGTGAAATGCGGCTAGGGCGCCACGCCTCGCCTTAAGCAGACACCCTGAGTTGGCTAAGCGGCCTCGCGATCTCACCATCCGGCCAGCGATGGAGGCTGGCCATGCGATACGCGACGGTGTTTGGGACACTCTTTCTGGCGACCGCCGTCATGGTCGGCGGGGCCCGGGCGCAATCTTCACCCTCCGATCGCCGAAAGGTGGACGCCGATACGGTCGCGGGCTCTCCGGCGCGCGGCGGCGACTTCGCGCGACGGGAGTGCGCCGGCTGCCACACGGTGAGCGGCGACTCCGTGAGTCCAAGGCCTGGCGCGCCAAACTTCGAGGACATTGCTGGCCGCTATGCTCACACCCGGCTCGATTGGGAGCTGGAGGCGATCACCCAAGTTGGCCACTACTCCATGCCGGCCAAGGCGATGAGCAGGGCAGATATCGCCGACGTCACCGCCTATATCCGGTCGTTGAAACCGGGGCGGTGAGGTCGAACGATAGCGCGTCCGGCTAGAGCATCTTCCGATAAGCGTGAAACGGTTATCGGGTCGAAAAATGCCTTAAACTTTTGAATGAGAGACCTTTTATCCGATCTGATTGATGCAATCAGATCGGAAAGGGCTCTAGAACTCGGCGTCGATGTCGACGATGTCGATCAGCTTGTGATTGACGAACTCCTTGATCCCGAGACCCAGAAGCTCGCGCCCGTAGCCTGACCGCCGGACGCCGCCGAAAGGCAGGTCGGCCTTGACCATCGTCGGATGGTTGACGAACACCATGCCGGTCGAGATCCGTCTGGCCACACGCGCCCCACGTTCGAGGTCGGCGGTGAAGACGGAGCCGCCCAGTCCAAAGGGCGAGTCGTTGGCGATCCGCACCGCGTCATCCTCGTCCTTGGCGCGGAACAGCATCGAGACGGGGCCAAAGAACTCCCAGTAGCGCGCCGGATTGTCCTCGGCGATGTCGGTCAGGATGGTCGGCTGGACAAAGGCGCCGGTGTTGGGCGTCTGGGGCCCCACCTCCGTCGCCGTCGCCCCGAAGTCGACCGCCTGCTTGATCTTGTCCTTCAGGTCGTCCGCCGCGTGTTGGGAGGACAGCGGCGCCAGGGTGGTTTCGGGGGCGAACGGGTCGCCCGCGCGCAGTTTCGCCACGCCCGCGGCGTAGCCTTCCAGGAACCGGTCATAGACCTCGTCGACGATGATCATGCGCTTGGACGAGACGCACACCTGGCCGCCGTTCCAGTGTCGTCCAAAAACGGCCCAGCGGATGGTCTTTTCCAGGTCGGCGTCGGCCAGGACCACGAAGGCGTCGGCTCCGCCAAGTTCCATCGTCGACTTCTTCAGCGCCTTGCCGGCCTGGGCCGCCACGATCGCGCCAGCGTCTTCCGAGCCCGTCAGGGCCACGCCATGAACGCGCGGGTCATTGAGGATCATCTCGACCTGGCCGCGCGTCGCATAGAGGTTCTGGAACGCCCCTTCGGGAAGGCCCGCCTCCCGCATGAGAACTTCGAAGGCCGCCGCGCTCTGGGGCACGTTGGAGGCGTGCTTGAGCAGCACCGTGTTCCCCGCCGACAGCTGCGGCGCGATGATCCGGGCGATCTGATAGTAGGGAAAGTTCCAAGGCTCGATCGCCAGCAGTACGCCGAGCGGCTCATGGACCAGGACGGCCTCGCCCTCGGCCGGCGTCTTGACGGGCAGCTTCTGTGGCGCGAGCAGCTGTTCGGCGTTGTCGGCGTAGTATTCGAAGATCTCGGCCGAGAGCTCGACCTCCGCCTTGGCCTCGGCCAGCAGTTTGCCCATTTCGAGCGTAACGATCCGGGCGTAGGCGTCGCTGTCGCGGCGCAGGATGGCGGCCGCCGCGCGCATCACGCTCGCGCGCGTGGCGAAGCTTGTGTCTTTCCAGGTCTGGAAGGTGGAATCCGCGGCCTCGATCGCCCGCGCCACTTCGGCGTCGGTCGCGTCTGGAAAGGTCTTCAGGATTTCACCGGTATAGGGGTTGGTGGTCGCGTAGGTCATCAGGACCTTCCCTGTGCTTGGCACGGGCCGCGGACTTGGTCCCGGCTCTGGGTAAGGTTCTCGCGGTGCAGCAAATCCGACTTTGACCGGTGTCAAAGTCGAGCCGCGTTATCTGACCTGGAAGGCTATTGTAGAGATTCCGCGTCGCGGCGCCGGGCGTCCTTCCTCGCGGGATCGACATCGGCGCAGGGGCTCGAAATCGATCGATCTCGGCCTTGTAGGCCGATCAGGCTAGCGCTTGCCGACGCCCGGGAACATCGCCACGCCGTCGTCGAAGACGCCCAGATAGCCCAGCTCGCCCAGCAGCGGCGTCAGATCCTCGACCAGGTCGCCCGAGCGCGGCAGGTGGGCCGGACGGCCTTCCTGGTCGTGCAGGCGGTAGACGGTCCACATCTTGCCCTTCGGCGCGGGCGAACCCGGCGGAATGAACTTGTGCTCCCAGCCGACCAGAGCCGGCGAGCGGCCGATCTCGATGTCGAACGGACGGTCCCGGAAGGCCAGGTCCATCTCGATCCGCATGGCTTCGCCGATCCGGTCGTTGACCCATTGGCCGAACGATTCCAGCACCACTTGGGCCGAAAGACCTTCGGGGTTGGCGACGATGTTGTTGCGGGCGGGGTGCGATGTCATGTCGCACACCATGAACGCGAGATGTCTCTTAACCACTAAACTTCATGGTTTAGGACCGTTTACCCTCTCGTTTTTCGAGTGAGTGATTTGCCCGCTGTCAAGCCTCGGCTTCGGCGAGCTCCTCGGCCAGGGCCATCCAGGCTTCCTCGGCCTCGTCCAGCTTGGATTTGGCGTTCTCGCGGCGCTTGGTCAGCTCGGCCACCTTGCCCGGATTCTTCACGTACAGGTCCGGATCGGCCAGCTGGGCGTCCAGCTCGGCCAGGTTGCGCGTGCAGCGGGTCATGACCTGTTCGGCGGCCTCGACCTTGCGGCGCAGGGGCTCGATCGCGGCCTTCCTGGGCTGCGGGGCGGCCGGAGCGTCGGCCTTTTCGGGCTCGCGGGCGACCTGGGTCGGCTTAACGGCCTGCTTGGCGCGGTCCAGCACGAACTTGGCGTAGTCGTCCATGTCGCCGTCGAACGGCTTAACCGTACCGTCGGCGGCCAGCCACAGGCGGTCGGCGACCAATTCCATCAGCGAGCGGTCGTGGGTGATCAGGATCACCGCGCCCATGTAGTCGTTGAGCGCGTCCAGCAGGGCCCGACGGCTGTCGATGTCCAAGTGGTTGGTCGGTTCGTCCAGGATCAGCATGTGCGGCGCGTCCATCGCCACCATGTTGAGCAGCAGGCGGGCGCGTTCGCCACCCGACAGATTGGCGACGGTGGTTTCCTGTTTCTCGAACCCCAGGCCGAACTGGGCCAGCTTCGAGCGGCGCGAGCTCTCGGAGGCTTCTGGCATGGCCCGGCGGATGATCTCCAGCGGGGTGTCGTTGGGATCCATCGCCTCGATCTGGTGCTGGTGGAACCAGCCGACCTTCATCTTCTTGTCGCGGTGGAATTCGCCGGCCTGCACGCCCAAAGCGCCGGCGATCATCTTGGCGAAGGTCGACTTGCCCGCGCCGTTGACCCCCAGCAGACCGATGCGGTCGTCCAGATCCATCCGCAGGTTCAGGTTCTTGAGGATCGCGCGGCCTTGTTCGTACCCGACGCTGGCCTTCTCCAGGCGGA
This sequence comes from uncultured Caulobacter sp., assembly GCA_936942565.1. Taxonomy (GTDB): domain Bacteria; phylum Pseudomonadota; class Alphaproteobacteria; order Caulobacterales; family Caulobacteraceae; genus Caulobacter. Next base: position 5,580 of record CAKZJK010000598.1, read on the forward strand.
TCAGCGGCGGGGGCAG
>CAKZJK010000599.1 GCA_936942565.1 uncultured Caulobacter sp.
TCGTGTCTTCGGCCGGCGTTTGCTCGTCGGTCATCTCTTAAGGTCCTTATCCATCCATCATGCGTCCGAGCACCCGGGCGGTGTAGTCCACCAACGGGATGACACGGGCGTAGTTCAAGCGGGCGGGCCCGATCACGCCGATCGCGCCCAGCACCTTCTGTCGGCCTGTCATATAGGGCGCCGCGATGACGGAGGAACCCGAAAGCGAAAACAGACGCGTTTCGGCCCCGATATAGATGCGCACGCCCTCGGCGTCGCGCACGTCGTCGAGCAGGCCGATCAGCTGCCCTTTCTGCTCCAGGTCGTCGAACAGCTGGCGGACCCGGTCGATGTCCTCGCGAGCACTGGCGTCAGCCAGCAGATTGGCTTGCCCCCGCACGATCAGCGAGCGCGCGTCGCCCTCGCCGCCGCTCCAGGCGGCCAAGCCGTCCTCGACTAGCCGCGCCGCGGTTTCGTCGAGCTGGCGCCGCGCGAAGTCCAGCTCGGCGCCCATTTCGGCCCGCGCCTCGCCGAGGGTTCGCCCGCGCAGACGGGCGTTGAGGAAGTTGCTGGCCTCCTGCAGGGCCGAGGGCGTCACGCCCGGGGGCTGACGCATCAGGCGGTTCTCGACCTGGCCGTCCTCGAAGACCATGACCGCGAGCACTTGGCCGCCGCCCAGCGGAACGAACTCCACGTGCTTGACGCCGCCCTCGCGAACCGGAGTCACGACGATCCCGGCGCCGCCAGCCAGCCCCGACAGCACCGCCGACGCCTCGGCCAACGCTTCCTCGAAGGAGCGTCCCTTGACGGCCAGCCGCGCCTCGATGGCCTGCTTCTCGGCCTCGGCGATGTCGCCGACCTCCAGGAAGCCATCGACGAACATGCGCAGGCCCGCGTGCGTCGGCATTCGACCGGCGCTGGTGTGCGGCGCGTCCAGCAGCCCCAATTGCGCCAGATCCTGCATCGTGTTGCGGATCGAGGCCGGCGACAGCGCCACCCCGCCCTTGGAGATGGTCCGCGAGCCCACCGGCTCGCCGGTCTCGAGATACGACTCCACCACGCGTCGGAAGATGTCGCGGGCGCGGGCGTCCAGCTCGGCCAGACCTGGCGCGCGGACGATCGACCCTGGGAACAGCTGCGTCATGGCCGCCTTATCTCAAGCATGCCGTCTGAAGTCGTGTCGTTTGGGACCCGGTCGGCGAACAAAAGCTGTCGGCCCCTTTCAAGTTCCGTGGCCAATAGGATAAGCGGCCCCATCGACCTATTCAAACCCCGGAGTTTCCCATGCGTCCGTCCGAACGCGCCCCCGACCAGATGCGCGCCGTCACGCTGGAAACCGGCGTCAACCGTTACGCCGAGGGTTCGTGCCTGATCTCCTTCGGCCACACCAAGGTGCTCGTCACCGCCACGATCGAGGAAAGCCTCCCCGGCTGGCTGCGCAACAAGGGCCAGGGCTGGGTCACCGCCGAGTACGGCATGCTGCCCCGCGCCACCCACAGCCGGGGTCGCCGCGAGGCCGCGGCCGGCAAGCAGAGCGGCCGCACCCAGGAGATCCAGCGACTGATCGGCCGCTCCCTGCGCGCCGTTGTCGATCTCAAGGCCCTGGGCGAACGCCAGATCACCCTGGACTGCGACGTGGTCCAGGCCGATGGCGGCACCCGCACCGCCGCCATCACCGGCGCCTGGGTCGCTCTGCGCCTGGCCACCAAGTACCTGCTCGACGAAGGGGTTCTGAAGACCGACCCGATCCTTGGCCAGGTCGCGGCCGTCTCGTGCGGCGTCTTCAAGGATACGCCCGTGCTGGACCTCGACTACGAGGAAGACTCCAGCGCCGAGGCCGACAGCAACTTCGTGCTGACCAACGCCGGCGACATCGTTGAAATTCAGGCCACCGGCGAGAAGCGCGGCTTCACCCGGGCCGAGTTCGAGTCGCTGTACGGCTTGGCGGAGAAGGGCATTGGCGAGCTCTTCGCCGTGCAGCGGGCCGCGATCGGGGGTTAAGCCCTTGTCGGGGGTGGCCACAGGACCCAGATTCAGATCCTGAAGATCAGGAGTTCCGTGTGCCCACCCCGTTCGAAGGTTACGAAGTCGAAGCGCGCCTGCGTCCGTCGGCCGAAGCCTATCGGTTCGACCTGGACCAGACCTTGGCCAGCGTGGTGGCGCTAGAGGCGAAGGTTCCGTCCGACGCCTATACGGCGGCGATCCTGGGAACCGAGCGCGTCGGCAACGGCGTCGTCATCGGTCCGTCGGGCCTGGTGCTGACCATGGCCTATCTGATCACCGAGGCCGAAGAGGTCGTGCTGACCCGCAACGACGGCCGGCGAGTCCCCGCCCACGTCCTCGGGCTCGACAGCCGCTCGGGCCTGGGCCTCGTCCAGGCCTTGGAGCCGCTCGACCTTCCAGTCATCACCCTGGGCAGCGCTCAAGACCTCGAAGCCGGGGCCCCAGTCATCGCGGCGGGCGCTGGGGGACGCGCCCACGCGGCGGCCAGCAAGGTCCTGGCCCGCATCCCCTTCGCCGGCTACTGGGAATACCTGCTGGACGAGGCGATCATCACCGCGCCCGCGCACCCGCATTGGAGCGGCGCGGCCCTGATCGGCCCCAAGGGCGACCTCGTGGGCCTCGGCTCGCTGACGCTGGAGGGGCGCGATCAGAATGGCGAGACCCGCCCACTCAACATGTTCGTGCCGGCCGAGCTGCTGCCGCCGATCCTCGACGATCTGGCGCGCGGGCGCGCTCCACATCCGCCGCGGCCCTGGCTGGGGGTTTTCGCCCAGGAAATGGAGAACCATGTCGTCGTGGTCGGCATCTCGCCCAAGGGCCCGGCGGCCCGCGCGGAGATCAAGCCCGGCGACCTCATCCTGGCCGTCGACGGCAAACCTGTCTCGGATCTAACCGAATTCTACGCCGTGATGTGGAGCCTAGGCGAAGCCGGCGTGACCGTGCCGCTCAAGATTCTGCGCGAAGGCGACGCCTTCGAGGTCGAGGTCCGTTCGATGGACCGCAACGGCCTGCTCAAGAAGCGGAGACTGAACTAGTCTTCCTCATAGCCACCGGGCGGGCCGCTCTCGAAAGTCAGCAGGTCGCCCGGCTGGCATTGCAGTTCGCGACACAGGGCGTCCAGGGTCGAGAACCGCACCGCCCGCGCCTTGCCGGTCTTCAGGATCGACAGGTTGGCGATCGTCACGCCCACGCGGTCGGAGAGCTCCGTCAAGGACATGCGGCGGTCCAGCAGCACGCGGTCGAGGTTCACGCGGACAGGCATAGAAGGATCGCTCCGGGTCAGATCGTGAGTTCTGCTTCGCGGCGAAGGCGCGCGCCCTCGCGGAACACCTCGGCCAGCACGAACACCACCAACACCGAGAACCAGGCGGTCAGGGTGAAGCTGTCGTCGATGACCTTGGTCTTGGGGGCCAGCCAGCGGGCCATGCCCGAAAAGACGTAGCGGCCGACCTCCAGCCCCGCGAGCACGAGACCGATCAAGCGCAGGCGGACGACATTGTCGGGATGGAAGGGGTCCCCGGCGGTCAGGGTCGCGAAGATCTTGCGCAGGCGCTCGACGATCACCATCCAGCCGCCCAGCAGCAACGCCCAGGCCGCGAGAGCGCCGGCGAACAGCGGACCATCCCGGCTGACGGCCTCCACCGCGTCGCTGATCGGCAGCATCGAGGCCAGCAATTCGGGATTGAAGCTGAACAGCAGGGCGACCAGCGTGAACAGCGACAGAAGACTGACGAAGATCCACAGCCCGACGTAGATGACGTCCAGGATGATCTTCAGAAAACTCGAAACGGAGCCTGGCCCCAAGGCGCGCATGGCTGCTCCCCGACAGCGACGCTGAAAGTACGTCCCGCCTCGCGCGAGACGTCAGACGGCGAGTTTCCCGCCGGACCGAATCCTTAGAGCGTGCGCGCCACGAAAGCCACGGCCGAGACCGGCACGGCCACGATCAACGCGGCGGTGATGGCGGTCATGACGACCTTGTCGGCGAGACGGAACAGGCGGGCGGCGGACATCGGGTTTTCCGGTTCGAGAGACATGGCGAGCACCGACGATCCGGCGCTGTCCACGATCAACAAATAGGACCCGATTTTCGTTCCGCCAATCGCGATTATCGAAAAACGATATTAAACTCTAGTAATGTTGCGCGGACGTCCAACGAAGTGGCGAACGGGCCACACTCAGCTCGCGCTAGGGTCGCTGGCGACCATCGAGCCACGCTTTGAGACAACCCCGAACCACGCCGCGAGCGCCGGCCGCCCGTCGCGCCAGTCGATCACCTCGCGCGCGTCGAGATAGCCAAGCTGGGCGGCGACAGCGATCTCTCCGATACCGAACCGCTCGGTGGAGAGTCCGGCCCGGTCGAACAGATCCAGCGCCGCCCCAATGGCCTTCAGTTGGCGGTCGAACAGGTCCTGTCGATGTTCGCCCTCGGACCGCATGCGTTCGCGGACGACCAGCAAGGCCGCGTCGCCCAGGCCGTCGGCGGCGGCCTCCAGCGTCAGGGCGCGATGGCGCTCGGGTTGGGCGGCCGGGATCAGGCGCGGCTCGGCGAGGCCATCGAGATAGTCGCAGATCACGGCGGAATCGTAGACCGCCTCGCCTTCGTCGGTGACCAGCGTCGGGATCTTGTTCAAGGGGTTCAGCGCGCGGACGGCTTCGTCCTGATACGGCGCGGCTGATTCGAGCGCGATGCGGTCCGACAGGCCTTTTTCCAGCGCAAGAACGCGAACCTTGCGCGCAAAAGGCGACAGGGCGGAGTAAAGGAGCCGCATCGATCTGTTTTCCTTGGTGCTCGGAGGGACGAATGGCGCTGAAGCTTGAGATGGGAATGAAGCTTGTGGCCGCCACCCACAATCCTGGCAAGGTGCCCGAGATCATGGCCCTGCTGGACGGGCGTTTCGAGATCGTCACCGCCGGCCAGCTCGGCCTGCCCGAGCCGGAGGAGACCGAAACCACCTTCGTCGGCAACGCGCTGCTGAAGGCGCGCCACGCGGCCGACCGCTCGGGCCTTGTCGCCCTGGCCGACGACTCCGGTCTCTCGGTCGCCGCTCTGGGCGGCTCTCCCGGCGTCTACTCGGCGCGCTGGGCGGGTCCGAGCAAGGATTTCGCCGCCGCCATGCGTAAGGTCGAGGAGCGGCTGGAGGAGACCGGTTCCGACGATCGCTCGGCCTGGTTCACCTCGGCTTTGGCGGTGGCTTGGCCAGACGGTCCCGCCGTCGTGGTCGAGGGCCGCATCGACGGAACCCTCAGCTTCCCGCCGCGTGGCGACCGAGGCTTCGGCTACGACCCGATCTTCATCCCGGAAGGCCATGAAACCACCTTCGGCGAAATGGAGCCCGCCGCGAAGGACGCCATGAGCCACCGCGCCCGCGCCTTCGCCAAACTGAGGACGGCGCTGTTTGAGTGATCAGACCGAGCTTGGCGTCTACGTCCACTGGCCCTACTGCGCGCGCATCTGCCCTTATTGCGACTTCAACGTCGTGCGCGATCGCGGGCGGACGCAAGAGCAGGCGGCGCTCGCCGACGCGATCGTCGCCGACCTGGAAGCGCAACGCGCCCTGACCGGCCAGCGGACCTTGTTGTCGATCTTTTTCGGCGGGGGCAC
>CAKZJK010000600.1 GCA_936942565.1 uncultured Caulobacter sp.
CGGGAGATCTTGCCGATTACGGCGTTGCGGCTGACGCCGATCTCGGCGGCGATCTCGCGGCAGGTCAGCCCGGCCTCAAAGTGCTGCTTCAGGGCCTGGAGCCGTTCCTCGGTCCAGGTGGGTGATGTCTGTCGTTCGGCGGGCATTGTGTCGCTTCCAAGTTTGATCCGTCCTGGATCGTCCTGGCCGACGGCTGCACCAAAAACTGTCTCCGCTTGACGTGTCCCTGTTACGCCCGTCCGTTGTCACGGATCGAAAGCAGCCCGTCCTTGATGGCGAGCCGGATGCCTTCTTCGATCAACGTTCTGCAGACACCCGGAACGCTGGTGCCGTGGGTTCCCTGTTTCACGAGCTTTTCGAGATAGCCGATGGTTGCCAGGGCTAGGGTTACGGGGATGCGGTCAGTCTCGGCTTTTTCCGTCGCCATGCCTAAAAGCTAGTCCGTAACGGGGGTACAGAAAAGTAACTTTTTAGACTCTATTAGGAATCCGATTGGTTGTACAGCGGGCTGGGGATAACTGGTTAAGATATTGATTTTTTTAAAAATATGACGAATCGGGGCGGTCGCGGCGGTGACTCTCCGCCCGCTCGGCGAGTCCAGGCCCGGAATGCTACGGGGAGCGGCGGGCTGGAGGGATTCGCGCATCCCCTGTCGGAGGTCGCGCGAGGCGGCGTCGGCCCGCGCTCCCGATCGGCCCCGTCGCGCGGCGGTTCCGCCACTCTGGCCGGCTTGCCCGCGTGCAGCGCGCCTTGAGTGGATTGAATTTCGTCAATCCAGAAAATAACGCTTTCGCTTTTGCAGAAATTATGCTCTATTGCGCGCATCCCGTCTCACTCGGAGGGGCGTTGCGCGCGATCGTCACGACACGCGAGGCGGGGATGCGATGGCCGAGACGAGCCGCAGCGTGTCCTTGGGATGCGCGGACGAACGGTTCGGCGCGGACGTGAAAGCGTGTGGTCCTGGCGCCCCGAAGCTGGCGCCAAGTCCGCGGGTGATGATGATCCCGCTGACGACGGTGGCTATCAAGCCGGACACCGGGGAGAGCGCGCCATAAGGTGCGCCGTGGAAAGGCGCGGTTCTTGAGAGGGTGAGAATCCCTCCCGGCAAGGGTCGTTCCAGCCGGTAGCAATCGGAGCAGTCGGTGAGGCAACGATCCGGCTGAAGCCTCCGGTGGAGAGGGTCACGAGGTGACTTGGCGAGTGTGCGGGCCGTAATTTGAGTAAACGTCGAGCAGGCCTCGAAAAGCTCGATGTGGAGGCTGACCTGGCCTTATTGCAGGGAAAGCTGTCATCGCTGGGGAAGAGAACGACACGCGCACCCAGCGGCTCCACCGGGGTAGTGACGACGGCACGTCCACAGCGGGAACCGAAGCAACACGGGAGACCCCGTCGCGCGGTCTGGCGAGAGATCAACCGGAGACCCGTGAGGGTCGGGCCGGGCGCGGCGGGGAGTCGGATGGGCTCGTAGTACCGGGGAAGCCGGGTAACGCCGGTGGAGGGAAGGAGCCCTCGTTCAAGCCGATGTGGAAAGTGGCGCGGGAGGGGAGATTGGGACACCTCGAAACTCCACCAAGTGTCCGGAAGCTGCAGACTGCGTTACATGCGAAAGCGAAGGCAGAACCCGAGTTCCGGTTCTATCTTCTGTACGACAAGGTGTATCGGGCGGATGTTCTGAGCTTCGCCTATGCCAGATGCAAAGCCAATGGCGGCGCGGCTGGCGTGGATGGACAGACGTTCGATGACATCGAGGCGTATGGAGGCCAAGGTGGGTCGTCCGCGGATCGCAAGGTCCCGGACGTCGACAGTGGCTGGAATCCGTGGCTCGGGGAACTGGCGGAAGAACTCAGGAACAAGACGTATCGGCCGCAAGCGGTCAGACGGGTCTATATTCCGAAGCCGAACAGCAAGAAAATGCGACCTCTGGGGATCGCGACGATACGCGACCGGGTGGTTCAGACGGCGGCGATGCTGGTGCTTGAGCCCATCTTCGAAGCCGATCTGGAGCCTGAGCAATATGCGTACCGCGCCGGCAAGTCTGCGCTGGACGCGGTGGAGACCGTGAACCGCCTGCTCAATCTGGGGTACACGGCCATCGTCGACGCGGACCTGCGTGGCTACTTCGACGAGATACCGCACGGACCGCTGATGACATCGGTGGCGCGCCGGATCTCCGACCGGCACATGCTGCATCTGATCAAGATGTGGATCGAGGCGCCGGTCGAGGAGACGGACGATCGCGGACGCAAGCGTCGGACCACGCAGAACCGGGATCAGCACCGCGGCATTCCGCAGGGCTCCCCGATCTCCCCGCTGCTGTCGAACCTGTACATGCGACGGCTGGTGTTGTGGTGGAGAGTGTCGGGCGCGCGGCGACGGCTGAAAGCCGTCATGGTCAATTATGCCGACGACCTGGTGATCTGCTGCAAGGGTACGGCCGACATCGCGATGCAGACGATGCGAGAGGCGATCAAGAAACTGCAACTGGCGGTCAACGAAGACAAGACACGAACCTGCCGCGTGCCGGACGAGAGCTTCGACTTCCTGGGCTATACGTTCGGCCGGTGCTACTCCCGCAAGACGGGGAGCGCCCATCTCAACTCGAAACCGTCGAAGAAGAGCGTCAAGCGAATCTGCGATGCGATCGGGAGCGAGACGGGCCGGAACCGGACGTTGCTATCAGCCGAGAAGGTGGTGAAGCGGCTCAATGCCAAGATCACCGGGTGGGCGAACTACTTCCGTCTCGGGCCGGTCTCACCGGCCTACAGGGCGGTCGATGCCCATGCCAATCATCGGCTCCGCAAGTGGTTATGCGAAAAGCACCGGGTTCAAGGCCGAGGGGGCCATCGCTTCCCCGATCAGTACCTCTACGAGACGTTGGGGCTGGTTCGGCTTCCAGTGCTGACGCGCAACCTGCCGTGGGCGAAGGCATGAGTGCTTGCCCGGGAGCCGGATGCGGGAAATCCGCACGTCCGGTTCGATGAGGGGAGTGTGGAAACGGGGGCCATGGCCCGGCTGTTCAGGCACCGCCAGACGAAAGGGGCGGAAACAGATACGTCGGACCTAACGTCAACCGCGCCACACTTCTACTCTACCCGCAAAACCGTCGCGCAGGGAAGGCCGGGCGTTCTCGGCTGCACCTGTGGTACCTGCCGCCTGCATTTTGTTCGCAGGCGGGCCACGGGCGTCAGCCGACGCCCGGCCTTCCCTGTGCCCTCTGTTGAGGAGGGTCAACCAAACCAACAGCTCGGACGCCATCAGCGCCGCGAGGAGGCGAAGCCATGTCCATGGTGATCCATGGCGATCCGCGTCGTGATGATCTGCCCCGCAAGGATGGGCTCGACAGGGATGGGCGCGGCACGGATAGGCCCGGCTGTCGCACACCCATAACCGTCATCGCCCGCGCAGGCGAGCGATCCAGTACGCCGCGGCCCCTCGGGGTTACACAACCGTCTCGGCGTACTGGATCACCCGCTTTCGCGGGTGATGACAGTCTTGTTGGGGTGACGTTCGTGCCTCCATCCCTCGATGTCGGAGCTGGTGCCGCCTCATGAGCAGCCTCCCATCCTCCATCGACATCGCCATCATCGGGGCCGGCGCGGCCGGCCTTGGTGCCCATCACCGAGTAGGACTCGCTGGCGCCCGGCTTGGTGAAGGGAATCATGCCCACCCCCACCACGTGCACGGCTCTGCTCATGTTTCGTTTCTCCGGAT
>CAKZJK010000601.1 GCA_936942565.1 uncultured Caulobacter sp.
CGTCATGTCGATGTTGTCCGGATTATCAAACCACGCGCGCGATCGAAGCTTGGGGGTGATGGAGTCGGCGCTCATGACATTCCTTGACGACGTTATGCGCCCGCATGCCCGAAGCCAAAAAGGCGCGCCCGGGCCGGGCGGATTTGTATTATAATATATGTCTGACTATCGTTGCTTCCCCGAGGCGTCAATGATCACGAGCAACGTTCGACAAGCCGGCGTTTGAGAATATGGCGCGTCCATCGTCTGGCCTCGCCCTGGACGCCACCGATATCGCGACCCATCACGCGTCTTGGCCCCAAGGCGTGTCGCGCGGGCGAGAAGACTCGGTGCAAACGAGGTTTGACAGCCGCGTCGGCGACGGTATTTGTCAGACTATTATTAGCTAGGAGCGTTCGCCATGGTGTTCAGGTTCGTGCAGTTGAAGACCGGCGACGGCCAACGACGGCTCGCGGCGGTCGACGACTCGGGCAATGCCCGACGCGTAATGGTGGCGGACACGCTCTACGACCTCGCCCAAGCCGCCATCGGCGCGAACACGACCCTGGCCGAGACGGCCCAATCGCGTGACCTGGGCGAAGAGCTCGACATCCCCGCCGCCCTGGCCGAGGGCCGGGTCTTGGCGCCGATCGATCATCCAGACACCGCGCACCTGCTGCTGACCGGCACGGGCCTGACGCACCTCGGCTCGGCCGAAGGTCGCGACAAGATGCACAAGGCCGCCCAAGCCGGAGAACAACTAACCGACTCGATGCGGATGTTCCTGATGGGCGTCGAAGGCGGCAAGCCCGCGGCGGGCCAGGAAGGCGTTCAGCCGGAGTGGTTCTACAAGGGCGACGGTCAGCAGCTGGTCGGCCCCGGCCAGCCGCTGACCTCTCCCGCCTTCGCCAAGGATGGCGGCGAAGAGCCCGAAATCGCCGGCGTCTACCTGATCGGTCCGGACGGGACGCCGCACCGCCTGGGCTTCTGCCTGGCCAACGAGTTCTCCGACCACGTGATCGAGCGCGGCAACTACCTGTGGCTCGCCCACTCGAAGCTGCGACAGGCGGCGCTGGGCCCGGAACTCCTGACCGGCCCGCTGCCCGACGATGTGCGCGGCGCCAGCCGCATTCTGCGCGACGGCGCGGTGGCGTGGGAAAAGCCCTTCCTGTCCGGCGAGGCCAACATGTCTCACGCGATCGCCAATCTCGAACATCACCACTTCAAGTACGATCTGTTCCGTCGTCCGGGCGACGTACACGTCCACTTCTTCGGCACCGCGACCCTGTCGTTCTCCGAGGGCTTCCAGACGAAGCCCGGCGACGTGTTCGAGATCGAGGCCGCGCCGTTCGTCTATCCGGTGCGCAATTCACTAGGCCAGGCGGCTGAACGGCCCGTCACGGTGCGCGCGCTGTGACCCCTATCCGCTTGGCGCTCGTGGGCCTGGGCAAGATCGCCCGGGACCAGCACCTTCCCTCGATCGCCGCGGACCCACGCTTCGAGCTGGTCGCGATCGTCAGCCGCAACGCGGAGCTGGATGGCGTCGCCCACTTCACCGACCTGGCCGCCCTGCTGGCCAGCGACGTGGCGGTCGACGCCGTGGCGCTGTGCACGCCCCCGCAGCCGCGCCACGCCCTGGCCCACATGGCCCTGGCGGCCGGCAAGCACGTGATGCTGGAGAAGCCTCCGGGCGCGACGCTGAGCGAGGTCGAAGACCTGCGCCAGGCCGCCGCCGCTCGAAGCCTGACGCTTCAAGCGACTTGGCATTCGCGCTTCGCCGCCGGGGTCGAGCCCGCCCGGGCATGGCTCGCCGACCGCTCCGTCAAGGCCGTGCGCGTCTACTGGAAGGAAGACGTGCGCGTCTGGCATCCCGGCCAGGACTGGATCTGGGAAGCTGGCGGTCTGGGCGTGTTCGATCCGGCCATCAACGCGCTCTCGATCGTCACCCGCATCCTGCCCCTGCCCTTCTTCCTGTCGCGTGGCGTGCTGCACGTTCCCGAGAACCGGCAATCGCCCATCCAGGCCGAGCTGGACTTCCGCGACGCCAGCGGCGCGCCGATCCGGGCCGAGCTCGACTTCCTGCAGACCGGTCCGCAAAGCTGGGACATCGAGGTCGACACCGACGACGGCGCGCTGAAGCTGACCAACGGCGGCGCCAAGCTCTGGATCGACGGCAGGCTGATGCACGAGGGACCGGATCGGGGCTCTATGATGAATTCGCCCGACTGATCGCGGACGGAGCCAGCGATATCGATGCCGCGCCGCTGCGCCATGTCGCCGACGCTTTCCTGCTCAGCGAGCGGGTGGTCGCGCCGCCATTCATCGAATAGCGCCCGCGGCTCAAGAACAAGACGGAGAGGAAACATGAAGCTCAAGACCATCGCCCTTTGCGGCGCATTCGCCCTGGCGGCCACATCGACGGCGACGGCCGCCGAACTGTCCCGCCGCCCCTTTGGCCAGACGCCCTCCGGCGAGGCGGTCGAGGCCTTCACCCTGACCAACGCCAAGGGCGTGAGCGCCACGGTGATCACCTACGGCGCGACACTGCAGTCGCTGATCGCGCCCGACAAGGCCGGCAAGAAGGCCGACATCGTGCTCGGCTTCAACGACGCGGCCACCTACGTGAAGAACGCCAGCTACTTCGGCGCCACCGTCGGCCGGTTCGCCAACCGGATCGGCAAGGGCCGCTTCGAACTGGACGGCAAGCCCTATCAGCTGGCGCTGAACAATAACGGCGTGGCGGCCCTGCATGGCGGCGTGAAGGGCTTCGACAAGGTGGTCTGGAGGGTGCTGGAAGCCAAGCCCGGCCCGATCGCCTCGGTGACCCTCGGCTATGTCAGCCCGGACGGCGACCAAGGCTATCCGGGGACCGTGAACGCCACGGCGACCTACGCCCTGGACGAACAGAACCAGCTGACGATCACCTACGGCGCGACGACCGACAAGCCGACGATCGTCAACATGACCAACCACGCGCTGTTCAACGTCGCCGGCGAAGGCGCGCCGGAGGGGGCGATGGGCAACGTCCTGACCCTTCCCGCCGATGGCTATACTCCGGTCGACAATGAGCTGATCCCTACTGGCGCGATCACGCCGGTGGCGGGCACGGCCTTCGACTTCCGCGCGCCCACGGCCGTCGGCAAGCGCATCCGCGACGCTAGCGACCCGCAACTCGTCGTCGGCAAGGGCTACGACCACAACTATGTCCTGAACGGCAAGTCGAGCGGCGCCCCGCGGCTCGCGGCCCGCCTCGCCGATCCCAAGAGCGGCCGCGTGCTCGAGATCCTCTCCGACCAGCCGGGCATCCAGTTCTATTCCGGCAACTTCCTGGACGGTTCGTGGATCGGCAAGAGCGGCAAGCTTTACCGCCAGGGCGACGGTATCGCGCTGGAGCCGCAGCACTTCCCCGACGCGCCGAACAAGCGCCAGTTCGCGCCGGTGCGCCTGGACCCCGGCCAGACCTATCGCAACGTGATGGTCTTCAAGGTCGGCGTCGCCCAATAGAACGCCAGGGGCCGGCTCGGGGAGAGCCGGCCCTTTCTTTATGTCCGCGTCCGCACGCCCCAAGCCTCCGCGATGCTGGACGTGTCGGTCAGGATCGCGCTGTTGAGCGCCATCATCTTGAGCGAGGCCACGTGGAGGTCCGTCTCGTAAGCGGCGCAGGCGTCGGCGGCGACGAAGACGTGATAGTCCAGATCGAAGGCGTCGCGCACGGTGCTGTCCACGCAACACTCGGTCGTCAGGCCGGCCACGACCAAGGTGTCGACGCCCAACGCCTTCAGGCGCGCATCGAGGTCCGTGCCCAGAAAGCCGCTGTAGCGCGTCTTTCCAATCACCATCTCGCCAGGCGCTGGCCGAGGCCCATGGAAGTCCGCCCCGGGCTGGCCGACGCGACAGAGGGCGCTCTCGGCGTCTGGGTCGCCGCCGCGACGACGCAGCCGCTCGCGCCATGCGGAAGAATCGGTCTCGGGAGTCGTGAACAGGCCGACGAAAACGACTGGAACGCCGGCCGCCCGGGCGGCGTCGGCCAACGCCTCGGCGGCCGCGACCGCTGGCTGGACGAGGCCCATATCGACGTAGCTCCCCAGCGCCCCGTCTGGCGAAGCGAAGTCGACCTGCATGTCGATGACCAGCACCGCCGTGCGCGACGGCGTGATCCAGGCCTTCAAGTCATCGATCGCGCTTTCGGTCGTCGTCATCGTGTTCACGAGAAAACGGCCCTCAGACGCGGGAGGATATCCGCGCCGAACATCGTCAGGCCTTCCACATAATCCGGGAAGATCAGCATCAATCCGTCCAACTCGCAGTAGCGCAGGAAGTCCTCGATCCGCGCGCCGCAGGTCTGGGGCGAACCCACCACGGTCTGGGTCATGAACGCGCCTTGCGCCGCCGCGACGCTGGAGAGCTTCTCGGCCGGCACGCCCCAACTCTCGAGCATGGCGAGGATCGCCCCCATGTCGGCGCCGCTCTTGTAGTGCTCGATCTTGGCCTCGGCCTCCGCGTCGGTGTCGCCGTGGACGACCGTGCACATGGCGAAGGTCTTTATGGGCTTTCCGATCGATTCGGCGGTCTTCTTAGCCCGCAGCGAGGCGTCTCGGCGCTCGTCCGTGGTCCGACCGCCGATGAAGCAGACGTCGGCCTCGCGCACCGAGAACTCGAAACCACGATCGCTCATCCCCGCGCAGATCAGATCCGGGCGCGGCCGCGACAGCGGCTTGGGCTTGGACTGGCAGTCCTTCATCGTGAAGTACCGCCCCTCGAAGTCGACGCAATCCTCGGACCACAATCGCTTGACGATCGTGGTCCATTCCTCGGTCAGGGCGTAGCGGTCGTCATGGGACAACGAGTCATCCCAGGCCCCCATCTGCTCGAACTCGCCCTTGTAGGCGCCCGCGACGATGTTGAGGCCCGCGCGACCGCCGCTGATATGGTCCAGCGTGGCGATCATCTTGGCCGCCACGGCCGGATTCTGCAGCAGCGGGTGGATGGTGGCCCAGATCTTCACATTGCGGGTCGCCTCGGCGACACCGGCCATCATGGTGACGGACTCAAGGGCCGTGCCCCAGTGATCGGTCTCGCCGCCAAAGCCCCGGAACTTGGCCATCGACATGACGAAGTCCATGCCGACCTCGTCGGCCTTGACCGCGGCCGCGCGGTTCTGGGCGTAGAGGCCGTCCAACGTCGGCGTGGTCTTGGAGATGATCCAGCCGCCGTTCGCCACCGGCAGGAAGACGCCGAACTCCTTGCGCTGCGAAGGCCGGTGGAACATGACGCGTCAAACACTCCTGGTCGCCCGTCGGCGAAGCGCCGAAGGTCGCGCCGCCATCATGCCTTGGACACTGGCTGGCAACCAGCATGAAGAGCTTAACGCGAACAAGGCCCGGCCCTGGGGGGCCGAGCCTTGCGATGGCGCGCGCCGCCGGGCCGAGCCGGCGGCATGACCGTGAAGCTTAGAACTTGCGGCTGAAGCCGACCGACGAAACCAGCGGATCCAGGTCCACCTTGGCCTTCAGGGCGCCGCCGTTGATCTTGGCGTCGGTGCTGAAATAGACCTTCTTGATGTCGGCGTTCAGCAGCCAGTTGTCCTTCAGCTTGACGTTGACGCCGGCTTGCAGAGCGTAGCCGAAGCCGTCGTCGACCTTCACGGTGAAACCGTTCTTGTTCTTGCCGCTGTAGAACAGCATGTAGTTGATGCCCGCGCCGACATAGGGGCTGACGCGCGCGGCGGGCAGCGGGTGATACTGCAGGGTCACGACCGGCGGCAGCACCCAGGTCTTGTGGACCAGAGCATCCGTCGTGCCGCCTTGAGCGCGGATGTCGTGCTCGGTGGTGCCCAGGATGGCTTCGACCGCGACCTTGTCGGTCAGGAAGTAGGTGAAGCCCAGGGTCGGCTTGATATCGTCCTTGACGTGGGCCTTCAGGCCCGTGGCCGCGCCCGCGGCGGTCAGGATGGCCGCATCCTTGTCCGGCGCGACTTGCGTGATACGCGCGTGGACAATGAAATCACCCTTGGCGTTGGGCGAGAAGTCCTCGGCGTGCGCCACGCCGCCGACCAGAGCCGTCGCCGCGATGGCCGAAAGAATAAGCGTCTTCATCATCTATCCCCAGAAGTGGCGACTCTCTAATTTTCGTCGCGATCTTTGTTTGAAGGATTACGAAGCACTCGACCTTGACCTCGATCAGTTTCCGAGAAACTAGATCGCGCGAGAGAAGCCTTCCTGGGTATCGGAGCGGTGATCGAAGGCCTGGGCGGCCAGACGCATGAACGGACGGCCCGCTTCGGTGACCCGAACCGCGTCGCCGCGGACCTCAACGAGACCGTCGGCGCGCAGATCCGCGAGCTTGGCGATGTCCTGGCCGAACACCGTCGTCGAGACCCCGTGGCGCGCGGCCACCGCCGCCAAGTCGACCTGGAAATCGCACATCAGTCGCTCGATGACGTCGGCCCGCAGACGATCGTCGTCCGTCAGCTTGACGCCGCGGGCGACCGGGAGTCGCCCTTGAAGAATGGCGTCCCGCCAGGCGACCTCGGCCGGCAGGTTCTGGACATAGCCGCCCGGCATCCGGCCGATCGACGAGGCGCCCAGGCCGATCAGGGTCGGATGCTGGTCGGTGGTGTAGCCTTGGAAGTTCCGGCGCAGCGTGCCGGTCGCGACGCCCAGCGCCAGATCATCGTTCGGCAGGGCGAAGTGATCGAGGCCGATGGCGATATAGCCAGCTTTCACCAAGCGTTCGGCGGCGGCCTGGCTCTGCTCGAAGCGGCCGTTAGCGTCCGCTAGGTCCTCCTCGCGGATCAGCTTCTGGTGCGTGCGCGCCCACGGGACGTGAGCATAGCCAAACAGAGCGATCCGCTCGGGCCGCAGGGTCAGAACCGTGTCCAGAGTGGCCACCACATCGGCGGCGGTCTGCTTGGGCAGGCCGTACATAAGGTCGAGATTGATCGAGGCGACACCCGCCTGGCGCAACCAGTGCGCGGCGCGAGCCACGACCTCGAACGGCTCGACGCGATTGACGGCCTCCTGCACATGCGGTGCCAGATCCTGGACGCCCAGGCTGGCGCGGGTGAGGCCGTGGAAGGCCGCCGCCTTGACCCAGCTTTCGGTCAGAACCGCCGGGTCCAGCTCGGCCGAGATCTCGACGCCCGGCGCGAACGGAAAGACGTGGCGCAGCGCGCCGAACAGGCGAACCAGGTCATCGCGCGACAGCATGTTCGGCGTGCCGCCGCCGAGGTGCACCGCGCCAGCCTTGATACGACCCGGCAGGCGCGCCTCGACCAGCGCCAGCTCATCGACGAGTCGCTCGACATACTCGCTGATCAGCGCTTGCTTCTTCACGACCCGGGTATTGCAGCCGCAGTACCAGCAAAGGCGATCGCAGAACGGGATGTGGGCGTAGAGAGAGACCGGTTCGCGCGGATCGAGGCCCGCCAGCCAATCGCCATAGACTTCGGCGTCGACCTCTTTCGAGAACTGCAGCGCAGTCGGATAGCTGGTGTAACGGGGCGCCCGGCTGTCGTAGCGCGTCAGAAGCGCGCGTTGGTCGTTGGCGGGAGCGGTGTTCATGCGTCTCTCCTGACGCTGGCAACCTGCGCCGCCCTCCCCGCCTCCGCCGTGATTTGGATCAATCCTCGGGCGGCTTCTCATCGAGGTGGTCGTAGAGGATGCGGGCGGCGTCGCCTTTCGGGTCCTCGTACTGACCAGACCGCATGGTCCAGAAGAACGCGAAGAGGCCCATGGCGCCGAGGCCAATCGAGAACGGAGCCAGGAACAGGACGATGTTCATCGACGCCTCCAGGCGATGCGCGGCCGGGCGGCGTTCAGCAGCACGACCATCGAGGAGCCCGACATCGCCAGGGCGGCGATGAAGGGATTGATCAGGCCGAACATGGCGGCCGGCGTGGCGACCAAGTTGTAGAGCGCCGAGAAGCCGAAGTTCTCGAGCGCGCGACGACGCGCCTCGCGGGCGGTGTCGATCGCCTCGACGACCGCGCTGAGCCCCTCCCCCGTGAAGACGAGGTCGGCCGCGTTCTGGGCCGCGTCCACGGCCGCGCCCGGCGCCATGGAGGCGTGGGCCTTGGAGAGGGCCGCGGCGTCGTTCAGGCCGTCGCCGACCATCAGGACCTTGTGGCCGTCGGCCTTGAACTGGTCCACGATCGCGGCCTTGTCGAACGGCGTCAGGGCCGCGCGAAACTCAGTGACGCCGACCTCGCGCGCGATATCTCCGACCGGACCAGCGAGATCGCCGGACAGAATCTCGACCGTCAGGCCCATGCGGCGCAGGCGCGCGATGGTGTCGGCCGCGTCGGCGCGCGGCTGGTCCTCGAAGACGAAGCGGATCTTGATGTCGTTCTCGAAGCCGAACCACAGCTCGGTCTCGCGCGCGTCGCCGCCTGTGACGCCGACGAAGGCGGCTCGACCCAAGCGCGCGCAGCGGCCGTCGATGACGCCCTCGACGCCCTGCCCGGCCGTCTCGATGCAATCGGTCGCGACCGGTCCGGCCCCGGCTTCGGCGGCCATGGCCTTGGCCAGCGGGTGGCGCGAGGCGCGGGCGAGCGGCGCGGCCATGGCGACCAGATGCGCCGGCGCGTCGATCAGGCGTGGGCGGCCTTCGGTGAGGACGCCGGTCTTGTCGAACACGACGCGATCGATCTCGGCCAAACGCTCGAGCGCGGCGCCGGACTTGACCAGGACGCCCTTGCGGAACAGGCGACTGCTGGCGGCGATCTGCACGGCGGGCACGGCCAGGCCAAGGGCGCAGGGACACGTGACGATCAGGACGGCGGCGGCGCGCAGCAGCGCCTCGCGCGGGCCAAGGCCCAGCGCCCAGCCGCCGACGAAGGTCAGGGCCGCGGCGGTGTGCACGACCGGCACGTAGAGGGCGGCGGCCTTGTCGGCCAGCCGGACATAGGCCGAGCGGGTCTGGGCGCCGGCTTCCATCAGGCGGGCGATGGCCGCGACCGTGGAGTCCTCGCTACGCGCCGTGGCGGTCATCACCAGCCGGCCCGACAGGTTGAGGGCGCCGGCGTGAAGGCGCGCGCCCGCGCCGACGGGCGCCAGAGCGGTCTCGCCGGTGATCAGCGCGTTGTCGAGTTCGGACTGGCCGCTCTCGACCAGGCCATCCACCGGCACGCGGTCGCCGGGCGCGACGACGAGACGATCGCCGATCTTGACCTCGGCGACGGGGATTCCTTGCTCGACGCCGTCGATCAGCCGCATGGCGACCGGGGTCTGCAGGGCGAGCAAGTCGCGCGCGGCCGAGCGGGCGTTGGCGCGCAGGCGGTGATCCAGGTAGCGGCCGATCAGCAGAAGGAACAACAGCGTCACCGCCGCGTCGAAATAGGCGTGCTTGCCGCGCAGGATCGTCTCGGAGAAGCTGACGATCAGGGTCAGGATCACGCCGATCGAGATCGGCACGTCCATATTGGCCTTGCCGCGCTTCAGCGAGGCCCAGGCTGACCGGAAGAACGGGCGCCCGGCGAACAGCGCGCACGGCGTCGCGACGATGGCGGCCATCCAGTACATCAGGGTCAGGGTGGAGCTGTTCAGTTCCTGCCCGAATAGACCGGCCCAGGCGGGCACGGTGAACATCATGACATTGCCGGCCCCGAAGCCGGCGACGCCCAGGGCGACGGCGAGTTCGCGCCCTTCCCGGTCCTGCGCCGCGGCGGCTTCGCCGGGATCGAACAGGCAGGCGCGATAGCCCAGGGCCTCGACGGTCTCGACGACGCGCTCGGGGTCGGCCTCCCGGCCCTCAAGTTGGACGGCCAGCTTGCCCGTGGTCAGGTTCAGGCGCGCGGCGTCAACGCCCGGAATCTCGCGGACGGCCTTCTCGATCTTGTTGATGCAGCCGGCGCAGCGCGCGCCGCTGACCAGCAGCTCGAGACGGCCCTTCCCCGCCTCGTCCCGTCGAACGAACGCCTCGAGGTCACGATGCAGCGTCAGGCTCTGGCTCATCGCGCGGGCTCCACCAGACGCGTTTCGATCTCGAACATGTCCTTGGCGTTGCGGGCCACGGCTCGCAGGTCCCAGGCGCCGTCCAGCGAGCGGAAGTTCAGGGTCTGCCGGCCGGTTTCCGTCGCGGGGCGCTCCAGCACGCCGGTCAACGACAAGCCGTCGAGCGGCTTGTCCGCGCGATCGACGACCTTGACCACGACGGTCTTGCCGGCCGGCGTCTCGACGCTAGCCGACCAGCCCAGGGCCGCCTCCTTCTGGCGCTGGGCCAGCGTATGGTTGAACGCCAGACCCGCCTCGTAGGGATTTGAAGCCACCTCGCCCGAGAAGGTCCGGTAGGCCTGCACCATGAAGATGGTGTCGACACCGATGACCGTGGCGAAGAACAGCACCACCCCGATCAGCACGTGCCATCCGGTGATGCGGCCCTTTTCGGACGGGGCCTTGGCGATGGTTTGCGTGGCGCTGGTCATTGCGGGTTCGCGGCTCCAGAGAGGAAGACGGTCTTGGCCTCGGCCTCGATGCTGGCCGAGCGGATGACGAAGCGCGCCGGGACGCTGGCGTCCAGTTCGGCGTTCGCCGGCGCGGTGACGAAGACGCGCAGCGGCACGACCTGGTCGGCCGGAACGACTATGCTGACGCGTTCCCCCTCCCCACCCGGATGGCTGAGACGGGCGCCAGGCACGCCTTCGAACTCGACGTTGAAGCGCTGTTCAACGAAGGTGCGGTTGCCGATCTTCAGCGTATAGCCGTCACGCACCGCGCCATCGTGCATCCGCACGAAAACCGGGTTGCGGTCACGGATCACATGCAGATCGGCGTCGGGCCGCGCGAGCAGCGACCACAGGGTGAGGCCGCCGACGACGCTCAGCGCCAGGGCGTAGTAGATCGTGCGGCCGCGGACCGGCTTGTACCGCGGCTTGCAACCCGAGCCGCGATGCGAGACGGCGGCTTCGGAGTCGTAGGCGATCAGCCCGGTCGGGCGACCCATCTTGATCATGATGTCGTCGCACGCGTCGACGCACAGGCCGCAGTTGATGCACTCCAACTGAGCGCCGTCGCGGATATCGATGCCCATCGGGCAAACGACCACGCACTGACGGCAGTCGACGCAGTCGCCACGCCCTTCCCAGGATTGACCCTTTTTATGCGGGCCGCGCGGCTCGCCGCGATAACCCAGATAGGTCACCTGCAGCGAGTGATGGTCCAGCATGGCGCCCTGGATGCGGGGCCAGGGGCACATGTAGGTGCAGACCTGCTCGCGCATCCAACCCGCGAAGATGTAGGTCGTGCAGGTCAGAAGGAAGCACGAGACATAGGCCGTGACCGGCGCCTCGCCGGTCCAGAAGGTGCGCAGTAGCGTCGGCGCGTCATGGAAGTAGAAGATCCAGGCGCCGCCGGTGCCGAACGCGATGGCCAGCCAGGTCAGGTGCTTGCCGGTCTTGCGCCAGATCTTGTCGAAGGACAGCGGCGCGGCGTCGAGGCGCATGCGCGCGTTACGATCGCCTTCGAACAGGCGCTCGACGACGATGTAGAGATCGGTCCACACCGTCTGCGGGCAGGCGTAGCCGCACCACAGACGGCCGAAAAGCGCCGTCACCAGGAACAGCGCCAGGGCCGACATCACCAGCAGGCCCGTGAAGATGTAGACTTCCTGGGGCCACAACTGGATGTCGAAGAAGTAGAAGCGCCGGCCGGTGAAATCGACGAGGGCCGCCTGCTGCGGGAAACCGTCCGGCCGATGCCAGCGGATCCACGGCGTGATGTAGTAGACGCCCAGCGTGATGATGAGCAGAGCCCACTTCACGTTCCGCCACTTGCCGTGGACCAGCTTGGGATAGATCGGCTCGCGGGGCCTGTAGAGCCCGCCCTTGGCGTCCCCCTTGCCCTTGGCCCGGGCGGCGGCCGAGACCGCCGTCCGGGTTTCAGGTTCGGGAGGCCTATTGTCGATAAGCGTGGGCATAGCCCTTACTGACCACCCGCGTTGGAGTGAATGTAGACCGTCAGAGCCTTGATCGTTTCGGGGCTCAGTCGACCGCCCCAGGTGGGCATGACGCCGCCGTTGCCGGCGTAGATCTGGCCGCGGATCGAAGCGCGATCCGAACCGTACAGCCAGTCGGCGTCGGTCAGGTTCGGCGCGCCGAGCTCCTGGTTCCCCTTGCCGTCCAGGCCGTGGCAGGCCGAGCACTGGGCTTCGAAGATCGGGACCGCCCGAGCCACCGCGCCGGCGTCGGCGGGACGGTTCGACAGCTTGACCACGTACTCGGCCAGGTCGTCGATCTGCTCGGGCTTGAGCAGCTCGTCGCGGCCATAGGCGGGCATCTGTGACATGCGGGCGTT
>CAKZJK010000602.1 GCA_936942565.1 uncultured Caulobacter sp.
GACGCCGTGCTGGACGCCTCGCTGGGACGCCCGGCGGACTAGTCTTGCGGGCCATAACGCCCCGCTACGCCAGATTACGGGACGCCGCGCGGCCGAAACAACCCGGCCACGGAGCGGTCAAGGCCAGCGGCTAGGGCTCGGAGGGATAGTCCCTCGAAGGTCCTCATGCCGCACAAGTTTCTGATCGTCACGGCGGCCGCCGCGCCGATGCTGCTCGCCGCGGGCGACGCCCTGGCCGAAGTGCAAGTCACCAGCAGCTCGCGGACGACCGCGATCACCACCGCCAGCCCCAACGGGGGAACCGCCGACGACGTGACGGTCACGGACGACGGCGTCATCACCCTGAGCGCCTCGGGTCCGATGGTCACGCTCGACAGCGACAACACCGTCACCATCAATGGCGGTCTGGCCAGCGTGGGCGTGGACGACTCGGTCGGCGTGCTGGTGATCGGGGGCAAGACCGGCTCGGTGACCAGCGACGGCTCGATCAGCCTGACCGAGGATTACGACTACGAGGACACCGACGACGACGGCGACTACGATGGCCTGTTCGCCAAGGGTTATCGCCGCTACGGGATCCGCCTCACCGGAACCGACGCGTTCACCGGGACGATCACGAACTCCGGCTCGATCACGATCGAGGGCATGGATTCCGCGGGCATAAGCCTCGAAGCGCCCCTGGTGGGGAACCTCGTTCACTCGGGATCGATCAGCGTCACGGGCGATCGCGGCTATGGGATCCATATCGCCGGCCCCGTCACTGGGAACGTGACGATCGAAGGCTCGACCAGCGTCCTGGGCCAGGGCTCGGTCGGCGTGGCGGTGGACTCGGCGATCAACGGCGCCTTCGTGCTGCAGGGCTCGGTGTCCTCGACCGGTTACCGGATCACATCGCGCTATAGTGACCCCGACGACCGGGCGTTGCTCGACGCGGATGACATGCTGGAGGGCGGCGGCGGGGTGAACATCGCCGCCAACGTCTCCGGCGGCGTCCTGCTCGATGTCCCGCCGACCGACACCAATGACGACACCAGCGACGACGAGGACGGCGACGGCGTCACCGACAGCTCGGAGGGCTCGGCGTCGATCTATGTCTATGGCGGCGCGCCGGCCCTCAAGATCGGCTCCGACAGCAACACGGTTACCCTGGGCGCGGTCGGGACCGGCGACAACGCCTACGGCCTGATCATTAAGGGCTCGGTCAGCGCCTCCAGCCCCTACGACGGCGTCGAGACCACCGGCGTGCAGATCGGCGGGAACGCTGGCTACGAAACCTTGGTCACCGGCGGCATCCGCGTCACGGGCTCGATCTCCGCCTCGGGCTATGAGGCCCAGACCAACGGCCTACATTTGAAGTCCGGCGCGATCGCCGACAAAATCTGGAACTCGGGAACGATCAGCGCCTCGACCATCTCCGAAGGCGACTTTTCCACTCGGGCTCTGGTGATCGACTCCGGGGCTCAGGTCAGCACGCTGAACAACGACGGGGTGATCAGCGCCGCGGTTTCGGGCGAGAAGGGAACCGCGTACGCGATCCTCGACAACGCTGGGACGCTCACCACGATCAACAACACCCTCACGATCGCCGCTTACGTCACGGCCACCGACGACGATTACGACACCGACGACGACAATGACGACGCCAGCGACGAGACGGTCACCGGCAAGGCGGTCGCCATCGACGTCTCCAAGAACACGACCGGCGTGACCATCACCCAGACCGGCGTCGATGACGGCGACGATGGCGATGACGACGTGGCCGACACGGACACCGATGGCGACGGCGTGGACGACGCCGACGAGCCGGCGATCATCGGCAAGATCCTGCTCGGCTCCGGCGACGACCACCTGAACGTTCTCAACGGGACGGTGATCGGGGCGATCTCGTTCGGCGACGGCGCCGACAGCCTGACCATCGACGGCGGCGGCTATGTGCTGACCACGCTCGCGGACTCCGACGGACGACTGAACATCAATATCGGCTCTGGCACGCTGGGCCTGCTCAACACCGATGACCTGAAGGTCAGCAACCTGACCCTGGGGGCCGACAGCAAGCTGATCTTCAGCGTCGACCCGGCGGCGGGAACGGCGACCCGCCTGGTGGCGGACACGGCCACGATCGCCTCCGGCGCCAATCTGGGCCTGGTGTTCAACAACCTGCTGACGACGGCCTCGACCTTCGAGGTCATCAAGGCCGGAACCCTGACGGCCGGCGATATCAGCCAGGATCTGCTGGGTGACGCGCCCTACCTCTATGTCGCCAAGGCCTACCAGTCGGGAGACAGTATCGACATCGACGTGCGCCGCCGCACGGCCGCCGAGGCGGGAATGACCCGCAACCAGGCCTCGGCCTACGACGCGGTGTTCGCGGCCCTGTCCAAGAACGACGACATCGCCAGCGCCTTCCTGAACCAGAACACCAAGGACGGCTTCTACAACCTCTACAATCAGATGCTGCCCGACCAAGGTCTGGGCATGTTCTCGGCCCTGCAGGCGGTCAACCAGCAGATCTCGGCCGCGACGATGACCCGACCCGATCCTGGCGACCGCTATGGCCCCGACAGCGTCTGGGTGCAGCAGATCAACACGCTGGTCCGCCGCGAGGACGGGGAGGATCAGGGCTCGGACACCCAGGCGCTCGGCTTCGTGGCCGGCTACGAAGCCATGGGTGACGCTGGCGGAGCTCTGGGCGTCACGCTCGCCGCCGTCACGATCGAGGAGCACGACACCACCGCCAGGACCGGCGAGCACACCACCAACGCCCTGATCCAGGCCGGGGTCTATTGGCGGCGCTCGGTTGGCGGCTGGCGCTTCAACCTGGGCGGCGGCGCCGGATACGGCTGGCTGACGGGTGACCGAAGCTTCTACAGCGAGGACGTGGACGCCGACGGCGAGGCCGACGCCTCGGCGACCAATGTCGCCCACTGGAACGGCGCCACCGCCAACGCTTTCGCCGGCATGGCCTACGAGCAGTCGATCGGCCGCTACTTCGTCCGGCCAGAAGCGCGCCTCGACTATGTCTATTTCACCGAAGGCAAGCGCAGCGAGACCGGTGGCGGAGACGGCTTCGACCTGATCCGCGACGGCCGCAGTTTCAGCAATCTCAGCGGCGACGCCGGGATCGTTTTCGGCGCGCAGTTCGGCCAGGCGGTATGGTGGCGTCCCGAAATCCGCGTCGGCTACCGCCAGACACTGGCCGGCGACATCGGCGACACGGTCGCGCGGTTCCGCGGCGGCGAGTCGTTCACCCTTACCTCGACGGCCGACAAGCAGGGCGCGGCCACGCTGGGCTTCGCGATCCGCGCGGGCTCGACCATGTCGTACGTCGCGCTGGAGGGCGGCGCCGAGGCGGCCAAGAAACAGAACCGGTACTATATGCGGTTCTCGGGTCGGGCCATGTTCTAGATCCTGAAAAACTTGGCCACAAAGTCGCCTTGATCGCGATTGTTTCAATACACTGCGAAGGTATTTCCGCCGCCACCCGCCGGTAGAGCTTCAAGGGTTCTCGGACCCAGGAGCGTGGCGTGCAGCAAAGAATCCTTCTCCTCGACGCCGACATCGAAGCGCGGGCGCAGATGTGCGACCTGCTCTCCCGCCATGAGTACGAGGTCGTCACGGCCTCGTCGGGGCAGCAGATGGACCGCATCCTGACGACGACGGCCGTCGACGCCGTCGTCCTCGACATCATGCTGCCGGGCGAAGGCGGCTTCTCCGTCTGCAACCGGCTGCGCAATCAAACCCCTGCCCCCGGCGTCATCGTGGTCAGCGCCATGGCCGAGGAGAGCGACGTCGTGGTGGGCCTGGAGATCGGGGCGGACGACTATGTCGCCAAGCCCTATCGTTCCCGCGAGCTTCTCGCGCGGATCCGCGCGGTCCTGCGGCGACGCCAGGTCAGCATGCGCCCCCACCCCGATGACGATCGCGCCAACGTCTATCGCTTCGACGGATGGCGGCTGAACGTCGTCACGCGCCAGCTGTTCGATCCCTACAACCGCCCCATCGAACTGTCGTCCGGCGAGTTCAACCTGCTGAGGACTCTGGTCTCGAGCCCGCAACAGATCGTGCCCCGCGCCCGCCTCTCGCAGAATCCGGTCACCGGCGAACGCCGCGACGGCTCGCCCCAGATCAACGTGATCGTCAGCCGCCTGCGCGCCAAGCTGGCCCGCGTTCAGGGCGGCGCGGACCTGATCCGGACCGTGCGCGGCCAGGGCTACCTTCTGACGGTGGCGGTCGAGAGCCTGGCGGGCGACTGAGGCGACCGGTCAGGCGGCCGCCTCCACGGTTCGCGCGCCAGGCAGCCTGACCTCCGCGACCAGGCCGGGAGACCCATGGCGCAAGGTCAGCTCCCCGCCATGCGCGCGCACGGTCGAGCGCGACACGACCAGGCCCAGCCCAACACCAGACTTGCCCGAGGCGCGCGCCTGGGCGCCCCGATGATACGCCTTGAACGCGTCTTCCAGCTCCTCGGGCGGCATGCCCGGTCCGGAATCGCTGACGGTGACGCAAGCCTCGCCGGTGATCGTCCGCAGCTCCAGCCGCGCCTCGGCCCCGTACTTCACGGCGTTGTCGATCAGGTTCTCCATCACGCGCTGGATGCCGACCACGTCGATCTCGACCAGTACGGCCGGACCAGGCTCCAAGGTGACAGGACCGGTGGCGTCGTCGACCACCACCTCAAGCAGGGAGCGCAGATCGACCACCTGGCGCTCTTGGCCCTCCATCTCGTCCCGCATGAAGCTGAGGACCGAGGCGATCATCTGCTCCATCTGGTCCATGTCCCGCCCGATCGCCGCGCGCAGCGAAGGCGGGGCGCGCTCCAGCTTGAACCGCATCCGGGCCAAGGGCGTCCGCAGGTCGTGGGAAATGGCCCGCACCATGCCGGTGCGATCATCGACATAGCGCTTGATGCGCCGCTGCATCTGGTTGAACGCCTCAGCCGCCACGCCGATCTCGGCCGGACCCGTCAGCGGCGGCAGCTCCGCCGAGGGCTCCCGCCCCAGACGCTCGGCCGATTCGGCGAACGCCTTCAGCGGCGCGGCCAGGCGTTTGGCGACCAGCAGAGCCAGGGGGGTGATCAACGCCACGGAAAGGCCGAACCAAAGCATGACGCGGCGCTGCCAGCTGTTGGGAAAACCCTCCGCCCGGGGACGGACCGTCGCCCAGCGTCCGTCGGCTTGCCTGAGGGCCGCCACGAACTCGCCCTCGATATAGGCGGATGGCGCGAAACCGAACCGGGTGACCGGCGCGCTCAAGGTCCGGCCTGACGAGCCGCCATCGACCTTCACCGCGGCGGGGGCCGGCGTGATCGCCAAACGCGGCGCGGGCGCGACGCGCTCGGTCTTGGGCGCGGCGATGGGCTCCACATCGGCAGGCAACGCCTTCAGCGAGTCCGCGTCGATCGCCTCGGCGGAAGGCGCGCGCTCGGGTGGACTCTGCTTTGGTCTCGCGGTCTCGGCCGTCGGTTGGGTCTGGGTGGAGAAGCGGACGTTGAACACCGCCGCGTCCAGCGGCGTCCGGATGATTGGACCGCGCGGCGGACGGATGGGCAGGTCCGGCTGTCCCCCTAGCGGCGGCGCCGCAGGGAACGCCGGCCGGGAGGCTGGGGTTCGCGCGCCCCCCGGAAGGACGCCGCCCGGGGAGCCGAGCGCTGGCCGCTCGCCCCGGTCCAAGGCGGCGCCCGCCTGTCGTCGCCAAGCTTCCCGAGCATCCGCGCCGCGCGGGAACGACGCCGAGCCCCCGGAACCAGGAAGGTGCCGGAAGGATGACGGCGGCGCGCTCGGAAACGCGCCGCCTGGAAGACCGCCGACGGGGAACGCCCCCGCGGGCGGGACGCCAGGGAGACGTGGCCGCGCCATTC
Source organism: uncultured Caulobacter sp. (assembly GCA_936942565.1). Lineage (GTDB taxonomy): Bacteria > Pseudomonadota > Alphaproteobacteria > Caulobacterales > Caulobacteraceae > Caulobacter. Next base: position 5,858 of record CAKZJK010000602.1, read on the forward strand.
CGCCGCCCGGCGGGACCATGCCGGCCATCACGTAGTCGCGGCTGGCCTCGCGACGCGGCGGCGGCGGCGCGATCGGCGCGCCAGCCAAGGGCGGCGGCGCGTAGAACAGCAGGCGGACATCGTTTTCCGGCGCGCCAATGAGCTTGGCGAGATCGCGCGTGGCCGAGGGAGAAACGACCCATCCCGGACTGTCGAGGCTGGGCGGCTCGGCTTCCAGGGTGCGCACCAGCGGGCGCTCGCGATCATGCCGCGTTTCGCGGCCGCGCAGGGCCGCTTCGATGTCCGAAAGGCTGTATTGGCTGGGCGGCGCGGGCGGGAAGAAGACCGTCAGCGCCAAGGTGACGAGCTGGGCCGCCACCAGGGCCCCGACGACGACCGCCAGGATGCGCGCCCAAAGCGGAAGGCTGATCCGTCCGACTCCGCTCATCTCGTCACTCCCCCGCGAACACGCTGGCGTCGAGCATATAGCCGACCCCGCGATGCGTGCGGATCAGTTCACGATCCGTCTGGTCCTGGATCTTGCGTCGCAGCCGGCTGATGTGGAGGTCGATCGCGCGGCCGGCCTCGTCCTCGCCGCGCAGCAGGGCGATCAGGTCCTCGCGCGGGACGACTTGCCGTCCCCGTTCCAGCAGGACGCCGAGGATCGCGAGCTCGCTGCGGGTCAGCAGCAACACGGCGCCATTGGGCGCCCGCAACTGACGCGCGGCGAGATCCAGGCGGAAATTGGCGAAGCGATAGATGTTCGTCTTGCGCCCCGCGGGACCCGGCGGCCGCCGCCGCAACATGGCCTTCACCCGCGCCAGCAGTTCACGGGGCATGATCGGCTTGACGACATAGTCGTCGGCGCCGAGTTCGAGGCCAAGGATCCGATCGATCGGGTCGCCCAGGGCGGTCAGCATCAGGATGGCGGGACCGCCGTCTCCCGCCAGGGAGCGGCACAAGGACAACCCGTCCTCTCCCGGCAGGTTGATGTCCAGCACCGCCACCTGGATCGCGCGCTCGGCCATGATCCGCCGCGCGCTGGCCGCGTCGCCGGCCTCATGCACCAGATGGTCGTTGTCGCGAAGATAGGTCGCCATCTCGCGACGGAGTTCGACGTCGTCTTCGACGAGAAGGATTTCCGGGACCGGCGTCGTGGCTGCGAGCGGCTTCATGATCGCGATATTAAACCACGGCCACGGGCTCGAGGTTAAAGGGATTCCGCCGCCGCGGCGTAATGCCGTCGCGTTCGACGCCCCTGCGAGCAAACGCGACGCTCGAGACTCGGCGAAGACGTTCTAAGCTGGGAAGAGAGTGGCGCACCCGACACGATTCGAACGTGTGACCTTTGCCTTCGGAGGGCAACGCTCTATCCAGCTGAGCTACGGGTGCATACCTTGCGGGAAGCGGGTCTTAGCCGAAAGGCGGCGACGGCGCAAACGGTCTTGCGGGGAGCGGCTTACGCCGCTCCCATGTAGATGAAGCGAGCGACGAAAAGCGCCGCCAGCACGAACAGCAGCCAGTCGCTCTTCCGAGCCTGGCCGCGAACCAGCTTCAGTCCGGCGTAGGCCGTGATGCCGAAGGCCAGGCCGTTGGCGATCGAGAAGGTCAGCGGGATGGCGATCACGGTGAGGAACGCCGGGATCGCGACGCCGGGGTCCTCCCAGTCCACGTCGACCAGCGCGCCGATCATCATCGAGCCGACGATGATCAGGGCCGGCGCCGTGGCGGCGGCCGGAATGGCCTGGACCCACGGCGCGAAGAACAGGGTGACGAGGAAGAGCACGCCCACCACGACCGCCGTCAGGCCCGTGCGACCGCCGGCGGCGACGCCGGAGGCGCTCTCGATATAGCTGACCACGGTCGAGGTGCCGGCCAGCGAGCCGCCGATCGTGGCGATGGAGTCGGCGGTCAGGATGCGGTTGAGGCGTGGGATCGTTCCATCCGGCTGAACAAGTCCGGCCTTCTTGGTCACGGCGACCAGGGTGCCGACATTGTCGAACAGGTCGACGAACAGAAACACGAAGATCACCTCGGCCAGCGCCATGCCCATGCCGCCGTTGAGATGCAGGGCCGCGGGCACATCGAGCTTGAAGGCCGTGGCCGTCAGGGCGGCCAAGCCATGGTCGCCAGGCGCGATCTTCGCGAGACCCAGCGCCCAGCCCGCGACGGCGGCGACCAGGATGCCGATCAGGATCGCGCCCTTCACCCGCCAGGCCATCAATCCGCCCATGATGAGCAGGCCCAGGATCGAGAGGGCCGCGTTGGGCTTGGTCAGGTCGCCCAGCGCCACCGTCGTGGCTGGGTCGGCGACGATGATCCCGGCCTCCTTGAGGCCGATGAAAGCGATGAAAAGGCCGACGCCGGCGGCGACGGCCGAGAACAGGGGACGGGGTATCGCGGCGACGATCAGCTGCCGGACGCCGGCGACGGTCAGCACGAGGAACGCCACGCCGGACAGGAACACGCAGCCCAGAGCCGTCTCCCACGGCAGGCCCATGCCCTTGACGACGGTGAAGGTGAAATAGGCGTTGAGGCCCATGCCCGGCGCCAGGGCGATCGGATAGTTGGCGATCAGGCCCATCAGGATGCTGCCGAAGCCCGCGGCCAGGCAGGTGGCCGCCGCGACCGCCGCGATTGGCATGCCGGTCTGACCCAGGATCGTCGGGTTGACGATCACGATATAGGCCATGGTCAGGAAGGTCGTGAAACCCGCCAGCACCTCGGTGCGCACCGAGGTCCCTTGCGCCGACAGCTTGAACATCCGCTCGATCATTTCGCGGCCCCTCCGTTGGCCGTCATGCTGGGCGTATTGGCTTCGTACCGATCCCAGTGGGTGGAAAGCTCGCGCACGACGATCGAGCCGACGCGAAAGGCCGCGTCGAACGCCGCCATCGCGCCTTCGCCATGAAAGGCTCGCGGAAACTCCGGCGCGCCGAGCGGCGCGCGCGAATAGTTACTGGCGGTGCGCAGAACCAGGATCCGAGAGAAGTCGACCTTGCCGGCCTTCGCGTAGAGATCGAGAACGTCCAGGATCCCCTGATCCTCGCAATCGGTCATGGCGAAGGTCCCGGCGCCGTCGGTCCACAGCCTGACCCAGTCCTCGGCCCATTGCGTGCGGCGCGCGCCGTGCCAGAAGCGGGTGGCTCCCAGCGCCTCGCCTTTCAGGACGAAGGGCGGCCTGGTCGCGTTGGCTTCGCCCGCGTAAGGCGCGCGCAGCCTGGCCAGGGATGGGCTGTCGGGAAGCGCGACGCTGGCCGTCAAGCCGTAGGCCCAGTCCACGAGCCGCCAGTTCAGCGCCCAGACCATGCCCGAGGATCCCACGGCGGAGCCCTTCACGTTGGGCTTGTCCGTTTCCAGCGAATAGAGGCCGTAGGGCCAATCACCGGGAATCTCGCGGTCATCGACCTCGTAGAGCGGGTCGGCGTCGACGACATAGCGCGCCCAGGCGGCGCTGCCGATCGAGGCGGCCTTGGGATCGACGCCCGCGATGCCGGCCACGATCCAATAGGTCTTCGAGAAGTCGAACTGCTTGGACAGGATCAGAGCCGCGACGCTTTCACGCGCCCGGGCGCGCATGTCCGTCACGACGCCCAGAACCCCCGTTTCGGGCGACCAGCGGGCGGCGTGGCGCAGGCCCGGGACGGAGATGGTCTCCTTCAGCGGCAGGCCCTCGACCCAGGGCTGGAATTCGCCCGGCTGGTCGCCGGTCACCGCGCCGATCTCGAAGGTGGTCAGCACGACCACCTTGACCGGGATCGGTTTAGAGTTTTCCGCGTGGGCCATGGGCGCGAGGCCTAGGCACAGCGCCAGAACAAACCCGACAAAACGCATTAGCCGATCCCCCGCGCGCAAATCGCGGGGGAAGCTGGCGCGGTCGAGCGGCCGTGGCAACCCAGTTTGGCGCGGATTTCCAGGCCGCCCCGAAGGCTGACTAGTCCTTGGTCGGATCGGCCGCGTTCGGGTCGCCATAGGTCAGGGCGACGAAGACGTCCTCGAGGTCGGGATCCTCGGTGGCGATGTCCTTGATCAGCAAACCGCTGGACCGCACGGCCGCCAGCACCTGTTCGACGCTCGATTGACCGGTGCGATAGCTGACCGAGAAGGCGCCGCCAGCGCGCAGCTTGGTGTCGAACCCAGCCAAGGCGGGCGCGACGGTCACGGGCCGCTCGGGCGTGACCACGACGTTGCGGCTGTCCATCCGGCGCAGCAGGGTACCGGTGGGCTCGCAGGCCACCACCTCGCCGCGGTTGATGATCGCGATCTGGTCGCAAAGCTCCTGGGCTTCTTCCAGATAGTGCGTGGTGAGGACGATGGTCACGCCCAGCTCGTTCAGGCCGGTGACGTACTGCCAGAGCTGGCGGCGCAGCTCGACGTCGACGCCCGCGGTGGGTTCGTCCAGGATCAGCACCGGGGGCTGATGGACCATGGCCTTGGCGACCATCAGGCGGCGCTTCATGCCGCCCGAGAGTTGCCGGACATAGGCGTTGGCCTTGTCGCCCAGGCCCAGGGCGTTGAGAAGCTCGTCCGTGCGGCGCTCACGCTTGGGCACGCCGTAGAAGCCAGCCTGGACCTCCAGGGACTCGCGCGGGGTGAAGAAGACGTCGGCGGCCAGCTCCTGCGGCACCACGCCGATCGCGGCGCGGGCGTCGCGCGGACGCTGATCGATGTCGCGGCCCCAGATCCGCACCGTGCCAGAGCTTTTGCGGACCAGGCCGGCCAGGATGTTGATGAAGGTCGACTTGCCCGCGCCGTTGGGGCCGAGGAGGCCGAAGATGGAGCCGCGCGGGATCTTCAGGTCGATGCCGTTCAGGGCCCGCTTCTCCGGCGATGTCTTGGTGCCGGCGTAGGTCTTGTAGAGGCCCTCGGCTTCGATGGCGTAGGCGGGCAGGTCCATGGATCGTCCAGATTGCAAACGGCGAGGCCGGAAACGCCGCCGGAAGAGCCCCGGGGCGGCGCGCGTCGATTGACGGCGCCTTTCGGCGTCGCATAGGTATGCCTGGTTCGCGGCCACGCCAAGGCCGCGATCCGAATTCGAGGACTCCGAAGATGGCCAAGGCCAAGACCCCGACCGCCAACGCGACCGTTCCGACCGCCATGGACCCGGCGGCGATCGCCGGTCCCGCGCCGGAGACGATCATCGTCCGCTCGCACCGCATCGCCTGCGACGGCGTCGGCGGGGCCCTGGGTCATCCGCGCGTCTGGCTTGAAATGGGCGCGGCCGGTTTCGTCGACTGCTCCTACTGTGATCGCCGCTTCGTCGCCGCGACGGGCGAGGGTGATGAGAGCGAACTGCTCGCGCCCGGCGTCTACGAAGGCGCCGGCGGCCACTAAGCCGTGAACGACAGCGTTCCGACGGACCAGCGGGCCGAGACCCTCGCCAAGGCCTGGGAGAAGGCCGAGTGGCCCCACGAGGCGCCGGTGCTGCGCGCCATCGCCATGCCGTCCGACACCAATCCCGAAGGCGACATCTTCGGCGGCTGGCTGCTGTCTCAGATGGACTTGGCGGCCGCCTCGATCGCCTTCCACCGCGCCGCCGGCCGCTGCGCCACCATCGCCATCGACGGCATGACGTTCATCAGTCCGGTGTTCGTCGGCGATGAGGTCAGCCTGTTCGCCAAGGTCATCCACACCGGCCGCACCTCGATCAAGGTCGCCGTCGAGGCCTGGCGCCGCCGCCGCGACGGCGAGCAAGCCCACAAGGTGACTGAAGGCGTCTTCACCTTCGTGGCCATCGACGAGCACCGCAAGCCGCGCCCACTCCCCGTCTAACGCTAGACGACCGCGCCGAACGCCTTGCCGATCAGGGCCGTGGCCGCCAGCGCCAGGGCGCCCCAGAACGTCACGCGGATCACGGACTTCAGCGGCGGCGCGCCGCCGGCCCAGGCGCCGAGCCACCCCAGGACACCCAGCGCCGCCAGCGTCGCGACCGTCACCACGGGGATCATCGTGCCTTGCGGCGCGATCATGGTGACGACCAACGGCATGGCCGCGCCGAGCGCGAAGGTGGCGGCCGAGGTCAGAGCCGCCTGGACCGGACGCGCGGTCAGATGCTCGGAAATGCCGAGTTCGTCGCGGGCGTGGGCGGCCAGGGCGTCGCCGGCGTTAAGCTGGACGGCGACCTGGCGCGCGAGGTCCGGTGTGAGGCCGCGCGCCACATAGATCGCGGTCATCTCGTCTAGTTCCTCCTCGGGCCGGGTCGCGAGTTCGGCCTTCTCGCGCGCGAGATCCGCCACCTCGCTGTCGGCCTGCGAGCTGACGGAGACGTACTCGCCGGCGGCCATGGACATCGCGCCGGCCACCAGACCCGCGCCCGCCGCCAGCAGGATCGCGCCGCGAGAGGTCTCCGCCGCCGCGACGCCGA
>CAKZJK010000603.1 GCA_936942565.1 uncultured Caulobacter sp.
CGTGCGGGTTGATGCCGGCGACGGCGAGGCGCGGCGCGGCCACGCCGAAGTCGCGACGCAGGGCGTCCGCGGTCACCAAGCCGTTGTTAACGATGCCCTCGATGGTCAGGGCGCTCGGAACCTTGGCGATCGGCGTATGGATCGTCGCCAGGGTCGTGCGCAGGTCGCCGGCCGCCAGCATCATCACCGGGCCGCGCGGGCCCTCGAAGCGCTCGGCGGCGGTCAGTTCGGCCAGGAACTCGGTGTGGCCGGGAAACTTGAAACCGGCGTCGTAGAGCGGGGCCTTGGCGATCGGCGCGGTGACCAGGCCCGTCACCTCGCCCGACAGCGCCAGGCCCAGCCCCATCTTCTGATTAAAGCGCAGGGTCTTCCAGGCGGTGTAGTTGTCGCCCGACCATGTCTGGGCGTAGCGCTGCATGCCGGCCATGCCGCTACGGGTGACCACATAAGGCCGCTCGTCCGGGCGATAGGCGATCTGGGCGGCGCGGCTGGCGCGCATCATCAGCAACGTCTGCACGGGACGCTCGGCCGCCGCCGGGCGCGGGCTTCCAAAGCCGTCGATGCGGGCGCGGCTGTCCCAGATCTCGTATTCGTTGTTGTCGTTCCAAGTCGACCGGATGCCATGGGCCAGCAGTTGCTCGGTCACCTGTCCGCGCCACCAGGCGGCGGCGTCGGGGTTGGTGAAGTCGACATAGCCGCCGACCTCGTCCCAGAACTGGCAGACGATCGGATCGCCGTCGGCGTCGCTGACGAACCAACCCTCGGCGGCCAGCTCGTCATAGCGCGGGTGCGTGACCAGCAGCGCCGGCTTGATGTTCGGGACCAACTCGACCCCGGCCTGGGCGTAGCCGCGCACGAAGCCTTCCACGTCGGGGAACTTGTCGCGGTTCCAGTGGAAGACGTAGCGCCTGTCGCCGATCGAGGTGTAGCCCGACGACAGGTGGAAGGACTCGCACGGGATGTCATGACGGCTGACGCCGGCGATGAACTCGCCCATGCGCGCCTGGGCGTTGGGGGCGTCGGTATAGGTCATGGTCGAGCCGGAATAGCCCACGGCCCAGCGGGGCATCAGGGCGGGTCGGCCGGTCAGCCACGTGTAGCGCCGCGTGACCTCGCGGGCGTCCGGCCCGGCGATCATGTAGTAGTCGAGATCGCCGCTCGCCGCCCGCATGTACCGGTAGTGCGGGTGGTAGTTGTCGTGCTCGTGGCCGAAGTCGAACACCGGGTCAGCGGTCGTGTCGTAGAAGACCCCGTGCGCCGTACCCTCGCCATCGACGACCAGCACATAGGGGATCGACTTGTACAGGGGATCGTCGGCCGAGGCGTCGTAGCCCATGGGATCGAGGTTGGTCAGGCGGAACCGGCGCCCGGCGCGGTCCATGACCCCCGCCCGCTCGCCCAGGCCGTAGTAGCGCTCGCCCGGGGTCCGCTTGACGTAGTGATAGACGCCCTCGTCCCACCAGCCGAAATTGTAGGCCTGGGTCGGGCGGTCCTCGGCGATGACCCGCCAGCCCTCCGGCGTCGCTTGCGACCAGCGGCAGAAGAAGCCGGCCAGGGTGATCTCCAGGCGCAGGCGCGCGGTGGACAGCGTCAGGACGTCGCCGCCTTCCTCCAGCGTGAACGCCGGCGCGGCGAAGCCCGAGACGTCCAGGCGATCGCGGCCGGGCTCGGCGATGTCGGTCTGGCCCGGGGCCACGGCCCAGCTCGGCGGCGAGGTGACAGCCCCCTGCGCCAGTAGCAGGACGCGAATGACGTCCTCCTCCAGCACGAAGACGTGGGCGACGGCGCCGGTGTCGGCGCGCAGGGTCACGCGCGGGCCATCGCGCTCGGCCAGGGCGAACAGAGGCGGCTTGGCCAGGGTGGCTTTGCGCATGGCTCAGGCCTCCTTCACGATGAGATGGCGGCGCATGGCGAACAGCCAGATCGCGCCGATCAGGTCGAAGACGCCCAGGCAGGCGAACAGCGGGGCGAAGCCGATCTTGTCGGCCAGCTGGCCGATCGCCAGCGAGAACAGCAGGCCGCCCGTCCAGCCGGCCATGCCGACGAGACCATTGGCCTTGGCGATGTCGCTCTTCGGAAAAACGTCCGCCGACAGGGTGTTGATCAGCACCGAGATCACCTGGTGGGCGAAGCCGCCGATGGCCAGCAGAGCGATCGCCGCCATCGGATGGCCGACGATGCCGACGAACCCCGGCGCGATCATCAGCACCGCCCCCAGGGCCACGCCGGCGATGCGCGAGCCTTCCAGGGTCATGCCGCGCCACTTCTGCAGGAACGGGGCGAGATAGCCGCCCAGGATGCCGCCCGCGTCGGCGGCCAGGAACGGCATCCAGGCGAACAGGGCGATATGGGTCAGGTCCATGCCCCGCTCCTTGGCGAGGTACAGCGGGATCCAGAACGAGAAGGTCTGCCAGGCCGGCTCGGCCAGGAAGCGCGGCACGGCGATGGCCCAGAACCTGGGCGTGGCGGCGATCGCCTTCAGGGTCGTGGCGCTGGCGACCACGGGGCGCTGGCCCTGCTCGATCTCGGCGCGCTCGGTGGGGGTGACATAGGCCGCCTTGGCCGGCGAGCGGTAGAAGCGGAACCAGACGCCGGCGAAGACCACGCCGATCAGGCCGGTGACGAAGAACGCCGCCTGCCAGCCCCAGTGCTTGGCGACCAGGGCGACCAGGATCGGCGCGATCACCGCCCCCAGCGAGGTGCCGGCGTTGAACCAGCCGACGGCGACCGAGCGCTCGCGGTCCGGGAACCACTCGCCGATCGACTTCATGCCGGCGGGGATGGCGGCGGCCTCGGCCATGCCGAGCAGCCCCCGGAACGCCGCCAGGGACAGCCAGCCCTTGGCCGCGCCGTGCAGCATGTTGGCCAGGCTCCAGGCCAGGGCGAACAAGGCGAAGCCGGCGGTCAGGCCGATCTTGTCGATCAGCAGGCCCGCGATCGGCTGCATGATGGTGTACGCCAGCTGGAAGGCGCCGACGATGTAGCTGTACTGCTCGGTCGTGATCGCCAGGTCTTGCTTGAGCTGCGGAGCCAGCACGCCGAGCGAATTGCGGGCGATGTAGTTGATGATCGTCCCGACGATCACCAGCAGGAGGATGCGCAGCCGCACCGAGCGCCAAGTCATTGGTCCTCCTACCCGTCTTATTCTTGTTCGAAGCGGCGGGCCTTGCCTGGCGCCGGTCGCTTTCGCCCCTCCCACATCCATGGCCAATGCAGATTGGCCTGTCAATTTCCAAAGACTGGTAAGGCCAATTTCATGACGGACGCGGGAACGCGCGCACGGCCCTCCCCAGGCCGCTTCCCCGCGCCACGCCCTGCGCGAGCCGTCAGCGTTTCGGCGGGTTCTTCAGCTTGTCGCCGACGATCTTCTGGAAGGTCTCGAGCGGGCAGAGCGTTGCCTCGCCCTTCACCCGGCAACCGGGGATCTCGAGGTACGAGAACGACGGCGGGTTGCTGGCGGTCAAGGGCCGCAACGCGCGCAGCTGGTCCATGGTCTGGGCCGTATAGAAGGCCCGCACATAGCGCTTTCCGCTCTTGGCCTTCAGCAGCTCGAAGCCCATGGCGCCGCCGGGCGGCGGATCGTCGCGCGGATAGTCGGCGGCCGTGAAGCTGACGTTGAAGAAGCCGCGCAGGGCGGCGATGTTGGTGTCGTGCCCCACCAGCATGGTCAGCTTCGGCCCCTGGGCGCCGCTCAGCGCCTCCAGGATCTTCTGGGCGACCGGCGCGGCGTAGCGCTCGGCGACATAGGGCGCGCCGACCTCGTAATGGAACTTCAGCGCGTGGAAGCGCAGCATGGCCTGGATGTCGGCCTTGGAGGCGCGTCCCCAGCCGACCTCGCTCATCGGCTTGCCATCGACATACTGCAGCAGGACCGTCTGGCTGGCCGTGGAGGCGACCGACAACGCGCCCTCCAGCTCGGGCGTGTCGTTCTTCTGGGCCTCCAGGCGAGACGGCTTCTTGGCCAGGTCGCATCCGGCCTTGGTGGCCGGATCGCAGCCCAGCACCCGTTGCAGCACCGCGAACTCGGCGGCGCGCAGGCGGGGCTCGGCGGCCAGGCCTGGCTTCTGGCGCAGGGCGGCGCGAAGGGCGATGTCGCCGTCGATACCCTCGGACGGATGGAAGATCAGATCGTTCTCTTCGCTGTCCGGATAGCCGACCTTCAAGCCGCAGCCGGGCTGCAACCCCTCGACGAACATCTCGGCGGTCTTGATCGCCCGCTGCTTGGCGCTCGCGAGCGCCACGACGTCCCCGCTCGCCGCGCATCCGTCGCGCGGCAGCAGGCCCCGCGAGCCCAGAAAGGCGCGGTAGTAGACACCCATCAGCCGAGCGCCCTCGCCGCCACGCGGCGTCAGCTCGCCGTAGGGCGTGCTCCAGGCGCTCCAGGGCTGGGCGGTCGTGCCCGCCGGCGTGGCCATGGCCTTGGTCGGCGGGCGAACGCCATGGCGCATCATCATCGCCACGCGCTCGAGCTTGAGACCTTCGGTCGGGCCGCCGGCGGGGGCGGTCCCGGCGATCGCTGGACCTGACAGCACAAGGAGCGCGGCCGCCGCCATGCCCGCGTTTCGAAGCTTCATTGTCCCCTCGCCGACCATCGATATCGCGCCAAGCCGTTTATGTCGGATGCGCGACATGATCGTGACAAGCGCCAGGCCGGTTTCCGCCCGCGCGAGCGCCGCTTAGCTGTTGTGGTTGGCGCGTGGCGGAGACAAACAAGCTTCGGGACACATCGGCGGCGCGTCATGATCGATTCTTTGACCAACCAGGCCTGGACGCTCATCGACACGGGACGGGCCGCCGACGCCCTGCGCCTGACGACCGCCCACGCTCTGTCGCCCCAGGCGCCGGCCGGGCTGCTGATGGCGCACGCCGCGGCGCTGAAGGCCGTGGGACGCCCCGACGACGCCCTGACCTTCAACCGCCGCGCGGTCGCGCGCGCGCCCGGCGACCGCTTCGCCTGGTACAATCTCGCGGCCACCCTGGGCGACCTGACCTTGAACGCCGAGGCCGAAGAGGCGGCGCGCAAGACCATCGCCTTGGGCCTAGACGTTCCCGAGGTGCGGCTGGTGCTGGGCAAGGCGCTGCAGGGGTTGCGCCGCTATGACGAGGCTGAACAGGCCTTCGAGGCCGCCCTCGCCGCCCGCCCCCTCGACGCCGCGGCGCACCTGGAGCTGGCGCAGTTGCGGTGGATGCGCACGGGCCAGACGGAAAAGGCCCTGGCGCGTCTGGACCAGGCCATCGCCCGACATCCGAACGAGACCGGCCCGCGCCTGATCCGCGGCGCGGTGCTGACCTTCGCCGGCGACCACGCCGGAGCGGACGCCACGCTGGAGGACGCCCTGGCCCGCGCGCCCGAGGACCTGCTGGTCAGGATCGCGGCGGCGCGCGCGGCGGGCGCCCAAGGCGACCGCGCGCGGATGCTGAGCCATGCCCGCGAGGCGCACCGACGCGCGCCCGCGGCCAGCGAAACGCGCTCGGTTCTGTGCGAGGCGCTGCTGGCCAACGGCGAGGCCGACGCCGCGGCGCGGCTGGCCGAGGACATGATCGCGGCGGCGCCGGACGATCAATACGCCCTGGTGCTGCGCAACACGGCCTGGCGGATCCTGGACGACCCGCGCGGGGATGTTTTCCGGGACCACGCGGCGCTGGTCCGCACGGAGCGGCTCGACACGCCCGAGGGCTGGCCGAACCTGGACGCGTTCCTCGACGCCCTGCGCGAGCGCCTTCTGGAGATGCACGACCTGGAGACCCACCCGCTGCATCAGTCGCTGCGAGGCGGCACCCAGATTCCGTCGCTGGACCGATCGCAAGACCCGCTGGTGCGCGCGTTCTTCGCTTCGGCGCGCAAGTCGGTGGCGCGCTATATCGAGGCGCTGGGGCCAGGCGAAGATCCGATCCGCCGTCGACGAACCCAGGACTTCGCCTTCGCGGGCGGCTGGTCGGTGAGGCTGAAATCGGAGGGTTTCCACGCCGACCACGTCCATCCGCGCGGATGGATTTCCTCGGCGTTCTATCTCGATCTGCCGGGTCGGTTCGACGACGAAACCACCCGCGCCGGATGGCTGCGGTTCGGGCGGCCCGGGTGCCTGACCGAGCCGGCGCTCGAGGCCGAGCATTTCGTCAAGCCGGAGCGCGGAACGCTGGCGTTGTTCCCGTCGTGCCTGTGGCATGGCACGCGGCCATTCTCGGACGCCGGTCATCGGCTGACCGTGGCCTTCGACGTCGTTCCGCGCTGAGACGCCCGCGGACCGCGTTCACGGCCGCGGAGACAAGAAAGCCCGCCCCGGACGACCGAGGCGGGCTTCTTACGTCTAGCGCGGACTTCCCCGCCGCGGAGGCGACGGGGAAGCGCTCTAGTCTGGATCAGTAGCGCAGGCGGGCGTTCAGGAAGAACGTCCGGCCCAGCACGTCGTAGACGGCCGGATAGCCGCTGTTCGACGGCGAGGCGTTGCCGCCCAGGATCGGATAGGCTTCCTGGGTCAGGTTGCGCACGCCGGCCGTGAAGGCCAGGTTGTCGGTGACGTCCCAGTCGGCCGACAGGTCGATGTAGTTCTTCGCGCCGATACGCTCGACCGTGTAGGTGCTGGTCGGGGCGTCGTCGACCACGTCGTCCAGGTGGCTCCACACCAGGTTCACGCCAACATCGTTCATGCGCCAGTTGATGGCGGTCCGCAGCTTGTGGCGCGGGATCGGGTTGACGGTGAAGCCGCGGCAGCGGTTGCCGAACTTGTCGGCGCACTTGACGGGCGCGGAGATGTCGTCCGGCGTGATCGTGTACAGCCAGGTGTTGGTGTACAGCGAGCGGACCGCCAGCGAACCCCAGTCCGGCAGGCCCAGGTCTTCCAGCGAGGTCTTGTAGGTCACGCCAATGTCGAGACCTTCGACTTCACGCTTGGCGACGTTCTGGTTGATCGACGTGACATAGTCGATCGAACCATTGGCCAGACGCACGATCGACTTGCAGTACGGCGAGTTCGGGTTGCCGTTGACCAGCGGGCCGTAGCAGACGGCCATCAGGTTGGCGGTGCCGCCACCGAACGTGTCGATCGCGTCGGTCACCTTGATGTTGTAGAAATCGACGGTGAACGACAGGCCCGAAACGAACGACGGCGTGTAGACCGCGCCGACGGTCAGGGTCTTGCCCGTTTCCGGACGCAGGTCCGGGTTGCCGCCCGACAGGGTCTGGGTCTGCTGGTTGGCGTTCAGAACGCCGACAACGCTCGCGGCCACGCCCGAGTTGATACAGGCTTGGCGAACGGCGGCGTTCGGGTTCGCGCGCGCCGAGCAGGGGTCGGTCGCGGTCGGGAAGCCGTTGCTCTGCGGAGCGTACAGTTCGCCGATCGACGGGGCGCGGATCGCCTTGTTGTACGAAGCGCGCAGCATCAGATCGTCATAGACCTTCCACGAGCCGGCGACCTTGTAGGTCTTCACCGGATGCGACTGGCCCGTATAGTCCGACGTACGGCCGGCCAGTTCCAGGTCGAGGCGCTGAACGAACGGCAGGTCCTTCAGCAGCGGAACCAGCAGTTCGCCGTAGGCTTCGTAGACGTCGAAGCGACCGTTGACGGGCGGCGACGCGTTGAAGCCGGTCAGGTTGCCGGTGGCGAGGTCCTGGCTGGGGTCGAACGCGAACTCCTCGGCGCGGTACTCACCGCCCACGGCGAAGCCGATCGGGCCGGCCGGCAGCGAGAACATGTTGGCCGTGTCACCGTTGAAGGTGAAGCCGCCGTACTGCTGCTCGTAGTCTTGCGACGAGTTGATACGGGTCTTGATGAAGTTCGCCGCGGCGGCCGACATGGTGCCGTTGCCGAAGATGTTCACCGGCACGCAGCCGTTGGACGGATCGGCGCAGGCGGTGCCGGCGGCGTTCAGCAGCAGGCCCTGCTGGATGCGGGCCAGACTGGTGTCGCCCAGCAGCGTGTTGCTGCCGTGGGTGTTGCCGTACTGGAAGTAGACGTCGAAGCCGCCGTTGATGGCGTCGATGTCACCCTTCACGCCCAGCTGCATCTGGTAGCCGAAGAAGTTGAACTTCGAGACCCGCGGACCAACGTCGCTGAGGCGCTTGTTGAACACGCCGGTGACGGTGTCGAACAGGCCGTCGCCGTCGGTGTCGACGTCCGTGTACGTGCCCGTGGCCCAGGGCGCCGACGTGGGGATCGAATAGCTGGTGGTCGAACCCAGGCTGTTCAGGGCGGTCTTGGCCGACGCCGTCAGGAACGGGTTGTTGTCCAGCGTGAAGCGGAAGGTGCGGTTGCCGACCGGCGTCGGAGCCAGCTGGGTGACGACCTTCGAGTTGACGAAGTTGCCCTTCGCGTAGGCCGTCAGGCCCGGCTTGATTTCGTATTGAGCCAACGACGTCATCGAGTAACGCTCTTGCGGCGTCTGGATGTAGTTGACCGGCGCGAAGTTGTAGGTGTCGTTCGCCGAATTATAGAGGCGAACATTGCCGTCGTTGAGGAACAGCGCCGAGTTGGCCGTGCTGTTGGCGACGCCGGGCAGGGTGACGAACTTGCCGCCGACGAACGGGTCGACACGACCCGGCTCGATCGAACCCGAGCCCGACGGCACGAAGCCCGTCCGCGTGGCGTTGTCGCCCCAGGCGGTGTTCAGCATGCCGCCGCGCTCGCCCTGGGTCAGGGCTTCGCGCTTGTTGTAGCCCAGGCTCAGAACCACGTTGCCCTTACGATCGGCGAAGTTGGCGCCCATCGTCAGGTCGGCGGAATAGATCGGCGCCTCGCCCTTGTCGGTCGTCTGGTAGCCGGCCGAGAACTCCAGGCCCTCGAAATCCTTCTTCAGGATGAAGTTCACGACGCCGGCGATGGCGTCCGAGCCGTAAACGGCCGAGCCGCCGCCCGACACGACGTCGATGCCCTTGATCAGGGCGGGCGGGATCAGGTTCAGGTCGACGCTGCCGCCTTGGGTGGTCGGCGTCTGGCGCTTGCCGTCGACCAGCACCAGGGTGCGGTTCGAACCGAGACCGCGAAGGTCGACGGTGGCGGTGCCGTTGCTGCCGTTGTTGACGGTCGAGGTGATGCCCGGAACGGCCTGCGGAAGCGTGTTCAGCAAGTTTTCCGTGTTGACGACGCCCGACTGACGCAGTTCGGCCGCGCCCACTTGGGCGACCGGGCTCGAGGAGGTCAGGTCGGGGCGCGCGATGCGCGAACCCGTGACCACGATTTCCTCGACCTGCGCGGGTTCTTCCGTCGTCTGTTGAGCCCAGGCGCCCACGACCGGCAGCATGACGCCGCAGAGGATTGAAGAGGCCAGCAGGCTCTTCCGACGACTAACAATACCCAACAATTCCACCTCCAAAAACTTGGCCCGGCCAGATCGATCGATGGCGAGCGCTCCCCCCCGGTTCCTCCAGGAACTGGGCATGGGGCGCATGGAGGCGGTGTTGGCCTCGTCGGGTCAACCACGGCTCATGTCAACCAAGCAAGAAATTGGCCCTAGTGTCTCAAATGCGACACATTATCGCGTCGCTCGGCGCGAGGCGGCCATAAAAGCCCAGGCATTTCCGAAACATGGACATAAGTTTGCGGTTGCAGTCTAGAAACATTACGAAATATTCACGACATGTATTATTGATTGTCGTTAAATCTTTTACAGCGCAGCTTCGCGGGCGACGTGGTTCTATCTCGTTTTCGCCGCGAAACATCGCAGTACATTTCGCCCGAAAAACACGGAGAACATCGATATTCGCGAAAAGGTAACGGTATCAATTATCCAACGAAAGCGGATCCGCTCGAAGATTGGGCGCCGCATACTACAGGCGCTGATAATTCATACAAAATAGATCAGCGACTGTTGCGTCTCGGCGAGAAGCATCGCTTGAGTATAACCTCGGCCAGTTCGCGCCGTTCGCCTGTTGCGTATCCGAGTTGGAATGCCCCTGCACACGCCCCTCAGAATCAATTCCGACCTGCCGATCGAGGTCTTCGCCGAGCGCTTCGCGCGGGATGGCCACGTACAGATTCCGGTATTCCTGCTCCCCGAGGACGCGGAGACCGTCGCGCGGCTTCTCGAGCCGCTGACGTGGAACATCGTCGCGCCGGACGAGACGTCCGAGACGCTGGTGATCACCCCCGACGTCATCAAGAAGTTCGGCGAGGCCCAGGTCCGCCAGTTCCTTCAAGGCGCGATCCGCCGGGCCGGGAAGACCTTTTCCTTCGTGCACATGTCCTACGCGCTGCAGGACGAGTATCCCCGCGCGCCGGACGCGCCGATCCACCAGGTGACCGAGTTCCTGGAAAGCCGCGCCTTCCTCGACCTGGGCGGCCGCGTGATCGGCGCCCCGGCGGTGACCGGCGTTCGGGTCCAGGCGTCCTATTATCGGCCCGGCGACTTCCTGACGGTGCACGACGACAGCCATCGCAAGGACCACCGCCTGGCCGCCTTCACCCTGGGCTTCACGCGGCGATGGCGACCGGACTGGGGCGGCCAGCTCCTGTTCCACGACGGCGAGGGGAACGTCACGCGCGGGCTCGCGCCGGGCTTCAACGTGCTGACCCTGTTCAAGGTGCCCACCGCTCACTCGGTGGCGCAGGTCGCCAGCTACGCGGAGGCCAAGCGACTGTCGCTGACGGGCTGGCTGCTTGGCGACGGCGCTCGATGAAGGACATGACGATGATCCGCACCACCCTCCTCGCGATCGCCGTCGCCCTGGCGGCGCAGTCCGCCGCGGCCCAGGCCGACTCCGAGCCCAATGTCATCAAGGCCCTAAAGGCCTGCGCGGCGATCAAGGCCGATGGCGAGCGCCTGGCCTGCTACGACAAGGCCGCCCAGTCGGTCACCAAGGCCCAGGAGACCGGCGAGGTCATCATCATCGACAAGCAGTCGGCCCGCGCCGCGCGACGTCAGGCGTTCGGCCTGGACCTTCCGACGCTGTCGATCCTGGACCGCGGCGCCGACAAGGCCGAGACCGAAACCCTCCAGGCCACGGTCAAGGCGGCCCGCGCCGACGCCCAGGGCGGCCTCGTCGTCACCCTGGAAGACGGCGCGGTCTGGCGGCAGATCGACGACCGAACCCTGAGCAAGCAGCCCAAGCCCGGCGAGACGGTGGAAATCCGCAAGGCCGCCATGGGCAGCTACCTGATGAAAATCGGCTCGCAACCGGCCATCCGCGTGCGCCGCTCCGAGGCGGCCACGGCGCGCTGAGGACGCCTGGGCTTGGGCCGGCGGACAAGCCGGCGAGCTCGCCTGGAATTCGGCGCGCACGCCCAGGTCACGACGCGCTCCAGCCGCCTCCCAGCGCCTGGAAGGAGCGGATCGCGGCTCGGGCGGCCTCCGTCTTCGCCTGGGCCCTGGCGTCGCGTGCCGCGAGAAGCCGGGCATCCGCGTCGAGGACCTCGACCAGACTGACCGCGCCCGCCTCGTAGGCGAGCTGGGCGGACACTCGCGCCCTGGCCAGAGCGCCCTCGCCGTCCGCCAAGGCCGCCTCCTGGCCCTCCCGTTTGACGAGCCCGACAAAGGCGTTCTCGACATCCTCGCTGGCCCGCAGGACGGCTTGTCGATAGGCGGCCAGCGCCTCGGCCTCGCGCCCCCGCGCGGCCTTCACCTCGGCCCCGACGCGGCCGAAATCGAACAGGCGCCAGCGCAGGGCCAGAACGCCCTGGGCTTGGGTCGCGGGGCTTTCGAACAGGGTGGCGCGGTCGGTCGTCGCGGTCCCCACGAGGCCGCTCAGCGAGAACTTGGGATAGTACTGTGACAGGGCCGAGCCGACCTCGGCGTTGCTGGCGCGCAGACGCCGCTCGGCGACCACGAGGTCGGGCCGGCGACGCAGCAGCTCGGCCGGTCCGCCGGCTTGCGCTAGGCCCGGCGCGACGGGGATCGAGGCGATCGCCGTCAGCTCCGCGCGATAGGTTCCAGGCTGGGCGCCCTGGATCACGTCCATGGCGTTGAGCGCCGCCTCCAGCCCCTCCTCGAGCACGGGAAGGCTGGCCCGCGTCTGGGCCAGGGCGCCGCGCGCCTGTTGCAGTTGGAGATCGGCGGCCGCGCCGCGGTCATATTGGCGCTGGACCATGTCGACCAGGCGCGTCCGGGTCTCGACCTGTCGACGGGCGACCGCGAGGCGCTCCTGCAGGCCGCGCACCAACATGTAGGTGTCGGCGGTCTGGGCGGC
>CAKZJK010000604.1 GCA_936942565.1 uncultured Caulobacter sp.
TCCAATCGCCCATGGTCTTGGTCTGGGCCGCGCGGTCGTCGGGTTCGGCGCCGCCCCAGACCTTACCCTCGAAGGACAACCTGGCCAGCTCGCGCGCCATCGGCGCCAGCAGCCGGTAGTTGGCGGCGAAGGCCTCGATCAGCGCCTCGTCCACCTGGGCCGCGCCCAGCGGATAGTTGGCGTAGCCGGTGTAGTCCATGCCGAACGGCGACCAGCCGATCCCCCGCCGGCCCAGGGTCGCGAAGACATAGCGGGCATAGGCCGGATCATTGCCGGTCTCGGCCACGAACAGCGGGTTGTCCGGTCGCGCGTAGTGGCCCAGCGCCGCCTCGTACTTGACCGACTCCTTCATGTAGATGTCGGGGGCGATCAGGTCGATCGACGGGGCGGCCGCCTTCCAGACGCCCAGCACGTTGTCGGTGGGCCCGCCGGCCGAATAGCTCTTCGGCTCGCCCGGCTTGATCGGATCGCGCAGGGCGGCGTTGACGTACATCGGCAGCGGATAGACGGCCTTGCCGGCGGCGGCGACCTGCTCGACGAACCGGCCGATCGTCCAGGCGTGGAAGTACTCGTCGGCGTCCTTGCCGAAAGCCTGGCTCCAGGTTCCGGGCTTGGCGCCGACCGCCTTGACCAGGGCCGCCGGCGCGGGACCGTCGAACAGCTTCTGGGCGGCGGGGCCGAAGTCGCGGACCGTGCCGTAGGTCCCGGTCTCGTTCTCGACCTGGACCATGATGACCGTCCGTTGGTCGCCATCGGCCGCCTTCAAGTGGCGCATCAGGGCCACGAACGCCTCGCGATCGGCGTCGAGCGTCGACTGGGCCAGCGGCGACATCGAGTACGACCGGGCGCCCGTCTCGGTCTTCAGGCGCGGGAAGCGCTTGTCGTCCAGCTTGACCCACGCGGGCGCGTAGGACGGCGAGGAGTTCTTCCAGGTCCCGAACCACAGCAGGATCAGTCGCACCCTGTGCTCGCGGGCCTGGGCCAGCAGCAGATCCAGGTAGGAGAAGTCGAACTTGCCCTCGACCGGCTCGATCTGCTCCCAGGCGATCGGAACCTGAACCGTGTTGGCTCCCAGCCGCTGGATCGCCGGCCAGACCTTCGACATCTGAGAGGGCCAGGCGCTGGAGTTGTTGACCTGGGCGCCCAGCACCAGAAAGGGCGCGCCGTCCACGATCAGGGCGTGACGACCCGCCTTAGTCACGACGCGCGGCGGGTCGCGATCAGCCGCCAGGACGGGCGACGCCGCCGACAAGGCCAGCGCCGCCGCCAATCCGAACGCCGCGAGACGGGAAAACCCCATACGCCTCCTCCCACACAGAGCGCCACGACCGGGCGGTGCCATCAATAGTTCGGACCCAGAGCGCGCCTAGGACAGCGCCACCGGCTCCCGCGTCACGATCGGATCGGCCTTGCAGGCCGCGGCGATGAAGGCGTCGTGCGTGGGCAGCCGGGCCACGAGCGCGGCGTTCGACCGACCCATCTTCAGCACCTTGGCGACCACCTCGTCATAGGGCGGCGCGTCGGCGAGGCGGTCGTGGTCGCGCGGCTCGACGCCCTGCCCCAGGAACACCGCCAACCAGCTGGGCTCGGCGAACAGCTGGTCGTCGTGGCGCGCGACCTTGGCGCGGCTTCGGAACAGCTCGATCCGGTGAGCCAGGCTGTCGGGGATCGCCATGGTCCGGCAGTGGTTCCACAGCGGCGCGTCGTCCCGCTCCGTGGCGCTGTAGTGCAGGATGATGAAGTCGCGGATCTGCTCGTATTCGATCTGGGTCAGCCGATTATACTCACGCTGGGCGGCCGGGTCGTGGCCGCCCAGCGGCAGCAGGGCCAGCAGACGCATGGCCCCGGTCTGGACCAGATGGATGCTGGTCGACTCCAGCGGTTCCAGGAAACCGC
>CAKZJK010000605.1 GCA_936942565.1 uncultured Caulobacter sp.
CGGTGGATTCATAACCCACAGGTCGGCGGTTCGATCCCGCCCCCCGCCACCAGGAATTTCCGCGATGGTCTGATGGTCCTCCGCTTCCGCCGGGAACGAACACGAGCAGTCGTGACGTTGGCCGCCCTTCCAGACACGACGATCCGGCAAGGGTCCTTGGACGGCGTCTAGCGGGCGATCAGCACAACGATCCGCTGGGGTTCCTCCGCGGCGAAGTTATCGTCGGCGAAGAGAACCAGCGTTCGCTTTCCGCCGATGATCGGTCCCCAGGCCATCGCCTCGAAATTCGCCGCGTCGCCGGGCAGCCGGTCGAAGTTGACGATCAGCCGCTTGGCCAGGACTCGAACCGGCTTCTCGACCAGACCGCGGCGGCCGACGACATTTTCCCCCGTGGCGACATCGACCAGATAGAGCCGGCAATGGTAGTCGAAGCGTCCTTGGGCGTTCTCGACGCCGGAGCGCTCGAGCACCAGAAGGCGTCGCGCATCAAGCGCTAGGATTTCGCTGACGCCATTGTCGCCTCGGCGGGCGGGCGCGGCCTGGATCGGGTCGAGGCGGTAAGCGTACTGGGCCCGGAGCCGTCCATCGCGATCCAACCTGGAGATCCGGGTGACGCCTCCGCCAGCGACCGTGCTGACCGCGCCGTCCTCGATCAGCGGCGCCTCCATGGCCAGCCACATCCACCGGCCGCCGGGCGAGAAGCTCACGCCCTCGAAGGTCAGGTTCGGCCGCGCGCCCGAAGCCTTGGTCGGATCAAAGCGGAAGGCCGACGGCGCGCGGACGTCGCCGAGCCAGCGACCGTCGCGATCCATGCGACGAACAGAAGGGTCAAAGCCCCGCGCCGCGTCCCCCTCGCTGCTCCAGACGAGTTGGTCGGTCCGTGGATCGATGCGCAGCGCCTCGGCGTCGGCGCGTTCGCCGGACGCGCTCCGCGTGGCGGGAAAGGTCGAGCCGTCGGGCCGGCGCAGGGGAACCTGACCGTTCAGTCGAAAGCCCCTCACCCCGCGCGCGTCATAGTCGAGACGGCCGACGAAGAACCGCGCCGGCGCCTTGTCCGACCGGTCGTCCGAGATCATCAGCCAATCGCCGGTGCGCGGGTCGTAGTCCGCGCCCGAAATACCGCCGAACGGCGAGCCGTCGACGCTCAGGTCCTTTGGGAGATCGATCGTTCCGACCAGCTTGAGCGCCAGGGCCAGGCCAAGAACGGCGCCAAGGTTCATTTCAGGGCGCGGACCGAGGCGCGCTCGACCAGTTCGACATTGAACACGATCCGGCGACGCGGCTCGCCGCGAGCGCCCATGCGACGGACCAGGGTCTCGACGGCGGCGGACGCCATGTCCTCGACCGGCATATCGATCGTGGTCAGGGGCGGCGTGTGCAGCTGCGCCCACGGAATATCGTCGAAGCCGATCACCGAGACATCGCCGGGCACGGAAAGACCCAGGGCGCCGATGTGGCGCATGGCGCCGATGGCGATCAGGTCCGCGCCGGCGATCACGGCCGTCGCTTGGCGGCTCTCCAAGGCCCTGGCGACCGCGGGCTCCAGGTCCAGCGAGAAGGCGTTGTGGACATGCCAGACGAGGTTGACCCGCTCCTTGACGACGGCGATCGCGCCCTCGGCGCGCTGACGGGCGCTGGAGGCGGCGTGCGGGCCCGAGATCACCCCGATATCGACGTGGCCCGCCGCGATCAGGTGCTCGGCGGCCAGTCGCCCGCCCTCGGCGTAGTCGGCTTGGATGACGTCGTAGCCGGGCAGGTTGCGGTCCAGCACCACGGTCGGCACGCCCTCGATCAGCTTGCCCACGGGACCGTCGTCGGCGATCGGAAACCAGATCACCCCATCAACGCCGTGGTCGATCAGCAGGTTCACCGCCCTTTGCTCGGCCTCGTCGGAGCCTTCCGTGTCGGTCAGGAAGACGCTGTAACCGTGCGCGCGCGCGGCCTGGATCACGCCCTGCGCCAGGCTTGGGAAGAAGGGGTTGGTCAGGTCGGGCAGGATCAGGCCGATCGCGCCGGTCTTGCCCGTCTTCATCGCCTTGGCGCTCTGGTTGGGCCGATAGCCCAACTCGGCCGCGACCTTCAGCACATGCTCGCGGGTAGTCTCGCCGACCGAGCCCGCGCCATTGATCGCGTAGGAGGCGCTGGCCAGGGAAACACCGGCCGCCTTGGCCACCTCCTTCAGGGTCGCGCGCCTCGCCACGGCGGACTTGGAGGGCGCGTCGATCGGCGGGTCGGACTTGGCCATGCTCGGATTCCGTTGCTCAGACACGAGGTGAAAGCTTTCAGGGCGAGCGTCAAGAACAGGATCGGGGCGGGTCC
>CAKZJK010000606.1 GCA_936942565.1 uncultured Caulobacter sp.
GTTTGGCGTCGCGGAGAAGGAAGGCTGCTTCCGCCGCCGTTATTTGGGCTGGTAGATCCTGTCGAACACACCGCCGTCGGCGAAGTGCGTGGCCTGGGCCTTCTTCCAGCCGCCGAAGGTGTCGTCGATCGTCACCAGAGGGATTTGCTTGAACTTGTTGGCGTACTTGGCCGCCACGGCCGCGTTGCGCGGGCGGTAGTGGTTCTTGCCGATCAGGTCCTGGGCCAGCGGGCTGTAGAGGAAATTGAGGTACCCCTCGGCCACCGTGCGGGTCTTGTGGCGGTCGACGTTCCTGTCGACCAGGGCCACGGGCGGCTCGGCCAGGATCGAGATCGACGGATAGACGATGTCGAACTTGCCGGGCAGCTCCTCCTGGGCGAGGAACGCCTCGTTCTCCCAGGCCAGCAGGACGTCGCCGATGCCGCGCTGGGTGAAGGTCGTGGTCGCGCCGCGCGCCCCGGTATCCAGCACTGGCACGTGGTCGAACAGGCCGCGTAGATAGGCCTCGGCCTTGGCGGGATTGCCGCCCGGCTGCTTCAGCGCCCAGGCCCAGGCCGCCAGATAGTTCCAGCGCGCGCCGCCCGAGGTCTTCGGGTTGGGCGTGATGACGTCGACGCCCGGCTTGATGAGGTCCGGCCAGTCCTTGATCTTCCAGGGATTGCCCTTGCGGACCAGGAACACGATCGTCGAGGTGTAGGGCGTGGAGTTCTGCGGAAGGCGCGACTGCCAGTTGGTCGGCAAGAGCTTGGCCTTGGCCGCGATCTCGTCGATGTCGTAGGCCAGCGCCAGGGTGACCACATCGGCCTGCAGGCCATCGATCACCGAGCGGGCCTGCTTGCCCGAACCGCCGTGGCTCTGGTTGATCGTCAGGGTCTGGCCGACCTTGTCCTTCCAGTACTTGGCGTAGGCGGCGTTGATATCCTTGTAGAGCTCGCGCGTCGGGTCGTAGCTGACGTTCAGCAGGGTGACGGGCTTGGCCTGGGCATGGGCGAGTCCGCCCGCCATCAGGCTCGCGGCCCCGGCGCCGGCGCCGGCCAGCAAGCCGCGTCGAGAGGGAGCCTTGAGAGTGTCGCTCATGGGCGCGATCCTTTGTGGAGAACGAGACAACGGAGAAACTTGGGGCCGCCCGCCCCGGGGGTCTTCGCCTCGCGGCGCGAGCGGCCTTTTCAGAACTAGAACGCGAACTGGCTGCGGAAGTTGATCGCTTGGTAGCTTTGGCTCAGCGGCAAGAGGCCGCCGGCCGGATCCTTGCGGTCGATGTCGACATCCAGATAGTCCAGCGAGAACTTGGTGACCGAATTGGGGAACCAGTTCAGGCCCGCCGTCCAGATGGTTTGCTCGCCGCCGCGCACGCGGTCGGCGGCGAGGGTGGCGTTCTCGTGGTGGTTCAGGTCGAGCACCGAATAGCGCGCGGCCAGCTCCCAGGCGCCCCACTTGCCCTTCTTAGGATCGAAGGGGTTGGCGATCGCCGGGGCGTCGAAGGCGAAGTTGGCGGTGTTGTACTTGCGAGCTTCGCCCGTCAGCACCCAGCCACCCTCGACGTACCAGCCCGTGAACTTGGGATCGCTGACGCCGGCGGCCGGGTTGCGGCGATCGATCTTGTAGTCGAAGTACTCGCCCTGGATCAGGAGGTTGGCCTTCTGGGCCGCCAGTTCCAGGCCGTAGTGGCGCGCGCCCTTGGCGTCGATGGCTCCCGTGCCGATCAGCTGCTGACCGTCGACGCGAAGCTCCGGGCGATCCTGGATGGTGATCGGGTAGGCGCCGCTGAGCGCGGTCGTCTGGGCGGGCGTGGCCACCACGCTGGCGTTGGCGCCGACGTGGATCAGCCAGTCCTGGCCCTTGAACGGGGTGCCGGCGAGGCGCGCCAGGTAGCCCAGCT
The DNA here is from genome assembly GCA_936942565.1 of uncultured Caulobacter sp. Taxonomy (GTDB): domain Bacteria; phylum Pseudomonadota; class Alphaproteobacteria; order Caulobacterales; family Caulobacteraceae; genus Caulobacter. The sequence goes on from CAKZJK010000606.1 coordinate 1,880, forward strand.
GCTCGTCGAAGGTCTGGCCGTCGCCCGCCTTGGCCCCGGTCACGGCCCCGGACAGGATCCAGCGCTCGCCGACGGTCTGGGCCTGCAGGGCGATCCGGCGATCGGCGCCGGCGAGTCCCCGAGCGGCTTCGGCGGCGGACGGGCGCTCGGCGAACAGCGAGCCGTTGGTCGAGGCGGCGTCCTCGAGGCCGAGGTTCGGGGCGAAGGCGCCGACGCGGACCTTGAACGGGGCGTAGTTGTACTGGAGGTAGAGCTCCTGCAGCACGCCCGAGCCGTCGGTGCCCGCGCCGCCGAAGTCCAGCAGGATGGAATAGTCGAACACCTTGGCCAGCTTGCCGTCGACGCCCAGGCGGGCGCGGCGGAAGTTGGTGCCGTTGTTCAGGTCGCGGCCGTTGCCGATCACCGCCGGCAGGCCGTTGTCCTGGAAGTAGTGGGCGGTGTCGAGCTGCATCACGCCGTGCAGGGTGGCGCTGTAAGCGCCGTCGCCCGAGGCGATGGTCGGCTTGCCGCCGGCGATGCTGACGGTGGTGGCGCTCTGGGTGGCGCGCACGTCCTTGAAGCTGGCGGCGGTCGCGGCCTTCAGGTCGGAGACCTGCTGCTGCAGGGCGGCCAGTTGAGCCTCGAGGGCGGCGATGCGCGCGGCGGCCTCCTCCGGGCTCGGCGCCGCCGTCTGAGCGGAGGCCGCGCCGGCGGTGGCCAGCAGGGAGACGCCGGCGATCAGC
>CAKZJK010000607.1 GCA_936942565.1 uncultured Caulobacter sp.
CCTCGGCGAAGGCCTCTTCGGCGATGTCTAGGTCGCGGAACGCCGCCGCCAGGGCGGCGACGATCCGGCCTCCGGTATCCCAGAAGGTCTGGTCCAGCGAGGCCAGGACCTAGTCCTCGTCGATCATCGGCCGCACTTCGACCGAACCGTCGCCGGCCAGCGGCACGCGCTTGGCCAAGGCCAGCGCCTCGTCGAGGCTATCGACCTCGACAAGGTAGAAGCCGCCCAGCTGTTCGCGCGCCTCGGCATAGGGGCCGTCGTGCAGCGCGTACTGGCCCGAGGTCTTGCGGGCGGTCGTGGCCGTGTCGCTGGTCTTGAGGCCCGCGCCGCCCTTCAGGATCCCCTTGGACGCCAGCTCGCCGGCGAAGGCCCCATGCGCGGCCAGGATTTCTTCCCAGGCCCGGCCATTGGCGTCGCGGAAGGCGTTCTCGTCTTCGAAGATCAGCAGGGCGTATTTCATGGTGATGTCTCCCGTCGAGCCCGCGACCATCGCGGCGCTTCGATCCCAGAGACGCGCCGGCTCGGACGGATTCGACAGGCGGTCGAGAAAAATGTCGAGTCGGGACGAGACGCCCTTCCCGCCCTATCGAGGTGTCGGCTGGTCTTCGCGCCTCGGCGATCGCCCGTGGGCGCTCAAGCGGCCTTGGCCATCTTGCGCGCGATGTAGCCCTTCACCCGCTTGCGCGTGCGCTTGAGCAGACGCCAGCGCGCCTTGCGCAGGACCAGCTTCTCGGTGCGGAGCATCTGCTGCCAGACGACCAGCAGCACCTCGGGCTCGCGGCGCATCAGCCGGCGGATCGGGAACACGAGCTTGGGGTGGCGGCGCTGCCAGCGGATGAAGGTCTTGCGCGCCTGGAACGAGTAGCGCAGCACGATCATCAGCCCGATGACCAGCAGCGGCAGGCCGACGTGTCCAGGCAGCGGCGTCAGAACCGCGCCCGCCAGGATCACCAGGGCGCCAAAGCCGATGGCGACCCAGCGAAAGGCGCGGGCGGCGGACTCGCGCAGCAACAAGGCTAGTCGCGCGCGACGTCTAACCCTGTGCTTGATGTCGATCGTCGCGACCGAGGGATTCACTGTGCGTTGCGCCTCGCGGCACGACGCTTCAGCGACTTGCGCCAGCGGATGGCCACGCGCCAGCGACGCGGAACGACCAGGCGCTCGACGCGCAGCGCCTGCTGCCAAGCCACCAGCACGACCTCGGGCTCGCGGCGCAGCAGGCGGCGCAGCGGGAAGATCAGCTTCGGGTGAGCGTGCTGGAAACGCACGAACTGTTTGCGGGCCTTGAACGAGTTGCGCAGCACCAGCATCAGGCCGACAACCGTCAGCGGCAGACCCATGGGACCCGGCAGCGGCGCGATCACGATGCCGCCGATGACCAGCAGCACGCCCAGGCTGACCAGGATGACGCGCAGGAATCGCGCGATGAGCTCACGGGCGAGGTCATCGGCGGTGCGGTGGGCGCGCGGCATGGCTAGGACTAAGGCGGTCATGGGAGGACAACGAGCTTGCGCGACGCATGCTCCCTGGAACACCCAGCCAACCCCGACGCGCTCCCCCGATATGTGGAGCGATGAGGGCGCCGTAAAGGCGCCCTCTGGTCGCAAGGGGGTTTTAAAAAATGCTATTCAGCGGCCAGTGGCGCCGCGGACACAGGCTTCCACCTCAACCGGGGCTTGCGGGCCGCCTGGGTCTCGTCCAGACGCCGGAGCGGGGCGTGGAACGGCGCGCCCTTGAAACGCTCCGCGTCGCCCGCCTTCGCGGCGCCGGCGAGGGCCCGAAGGGCGGCGATGAAGCGATCCAGCTCCTGCCGGCTCTCGGTCTCGGTCGGCTCGATCAGCATCGCGCCGTGGACCACCAGCGGGAAGTACATGGTCATCGGGTGGAAGCCCTCGTCGATCATCGCCTTGGCGAAGTCGAGCGTGGTCACCCCGGTGCCTTCCAGCCAGCTGTCGTCGAACAGGGCCTCGTGCATGCACGGGCCGTCCGGGAAGGCCGGGCTCATCACGTCCTTCAGACGCGCCTTAATGTAGTTGGCGTTCAGCACCGCGTCCTCGGCCGCCTGCTTCAGGCCGTCGGCGCCGTGGCTCAGCATGTAGGCGTAGGCGCGGACATACATGCCCATCTGGCCGTGGAAGGCGCTCATGCGGCCGAAGGCGGTCTTGGCGCCCTCGTCGCCGGCGTGCTCGACAAGGTCGAAGCCGTCGCCGTCATGGACCAGCCACGGCGTCGGGGCGAAGGGCGCCAGGGCCTTGCTCAGCACCACCGGACCGGCGCCCGGACCGCCGCCGCCGTGCGGCGTCGAGAAGGTCTTGTGCAGGTTGATGTGCATGGCGTCGACGCCGAGGTCGCCCGGGCGCACCCGGCCGACGATGGCGTTGAAGTTGGCGCCGTCGCAGTAGAAGTAGGCCCCGGCGGCGTGGGTCAGGCGAGCGATCTCGACGACGTCGCGCTCGAACAGGCCGCAGGTGTTGGGATTGGTGACCATGATGGCGGCCACGTGGTCGCCGAGCTTGGACTCAAGATCCGCGAGGTCGACGCGGCCGTCCTCGGTCTGGGCGATCTCGACGACGGTGTAGCCGACGAAGGCCGCCGTGGCCGGGTTGGTGCCGTGGGCGCTGGTGGGGGCCAGCACCGTCTTGCGGTGGCCGTTGCCGGCGGCCTCGTGGGCGGCGCGGATGGCCAGCAGGCCGCAAAGCTCACCGTGGGCGCCGGCCTTGGGCGACAGGGCGACGGCGGGCATGCCGGTCAGGGTCTTCAGCCAATGGGCCAGGCGGTCCATCAGCGCAAGCGCGCCCTGCACGGTCGAGGTCGGCTGCAGCGGGTGGATGTCCGAGAAGCCCGGCAGGCGCGCCATCTTCTCGTTCAGGCGCGGATTGTGCTTCATCGTGCACGAGCCCAGCGGATACAGCGCCAGATCGATGGCGTGGTTCTTCTGGGACAGGCGCACATAGTGGCGGACCGTTTCCGGCTCCGACAGGCCCGGCAGGCCGATCGGCTCGGAC
>CAKZJK010000608.1 GCA_936942565.1 uncultured Caulobacter sp.
CGGATGAGCGTCGCGGATCGCTTCGACATCGGCCAGGGGGATCAGCGGGTCGGTCTTGCCAAAGTGCAGGATGGTCGGGACCTTCGGCGTCTCGTCCTTGTAGGCCGCGATGTCGCTGCCGTAGAAGGCCGAGACCGCGCTGAGGCCTTGGCAGCGGCAGGCGGCCAGCCAGGCCGTCGTGCCGCCATAGCAGAAGCCCATGGCGAACACCGGCCCGTCCAGGGCGTCGATCGCCGTCTGGACGCGGGGCAGGGTCGAGGCGCCCCAGCCGGTGAGCCGGCCCATCTCCATACGCGCGTCCAGGATCGCCGGCTCGGTGTCGGCGACCGGGAAGTCGGCGTCGGCCGCGTCCATCAGGCTGGGCGCGATCACCTCGTAGCCCTGCTCGGCCAGACGGCCCGAGAGCTCGCGGATATGCGGGGTGACGCCCCAGATGGCGTGCAGCATCACGACGCCGCCCCGCCGGGCTTCCTGGGCGGGCTCATGCCAAGCGGAGAACGGCGCGCCGTCGCGGGTGGCCAGGGCGATGCGCTGTCCCATCACGCGGCTCCGTGTTCGGCGAAGAACTCGACCGTGCGCTGGCGGGCGAGCTCGGCGTCGGCCAGGTCGCTGTCCGGACGGCCGTCGTTGTTAAAGCCATGGCCGCTGGCCGTGTAGACGTGGACTGGGACTTCCGGATGGGAGGTCCAGATCGCGGCCTTTACCTCCTCGGCGGGGATGTGGGGGTCCGTGGCGCCCAGGTGGACGATCACCGGCGCCTTCAGGTCGAACTTGGCCATGCCCGCGACGCCGCCGCCATAGTAGCTGGCGGCCGCCGATAGACCCTCGCAGCGCGCCGCCGCCAGCCAGGCCATGGTCCCGCCATAGCAGTAGCCGACCAGGAAGACGGGGCCGCGATCCTTCAGAAAGTCGATGCAGGCCTGGATGTCGCCCATCGCGTTGTCCGGGCCGTTGGCCAGCGCCAGTTCCTTGCCGCGCGCGAAGCCGGCCTCGTCGTGCAGGGCGGTGAAGCCCATTTCGCCGCGATCGAACATCGACGGCGCCAGCACCTCGAAGCCCCGCGCCGCCCAGCGGGCGACGTCCTCGTGGACGTACTTGTCGAGGCCGAAGATCTCCTGGATGACGATCACCCCGCCCTTGCGCGGGCCCTCCGGCTCGGCGCGCAAGGCCGTGAAGCCAAAGCCGTCGTGCGCGGCGGTCAGGGTGATGGTGTTGGCCACAAGCTACTCCCGGATCTTGTCATCCCGGCCGTAGCGTAGCGGAGAGCCGGGACCACGGCACGCGTGGAGTTTCCGGCGGTCCCGGATCGGCCCGTGGGGCCGTCCGGGATGACACGCAAGATCAGACGTTGAAGCGGAAGTGCATCACGTCGCCGTCCTTGACGACGTACTCCTTGCCTTCCGCCCGCATCTTGCCGGCTTCCTTGGCGCCGGCCTCGCCGCCCAGCTTGATGAAGTCGTCGAAGGCGATGGTCTCGGCGCGGATGTAGCCCTTCTCGAAATCGGTGTGGATGACGCCGGCTGCCTGTGGCGCCTTGGTACCGCGCCGGATCGTCCAGGCGCGCGTTTCCTTGGGGCCCACGGTGAAATAGGTGATCAGGTCGAGCAAATGATAGCCGGCGCGGATCAGGCGGTCGAGACCGGCTTCGTGCAGGCCGAGCGCCTCGAGGAATTCTTTCGATTCCTCGTCCGGCAGTTGAGCGACCTCGGCTTCGATCGCCGCCGAAATGGTCACGCATTCCGCGCCCTG
>CAKZJK010000609.1 GCA_936942565.1 uncultured Caulobacter sp.
GGCAAGCTTTGCGCTTCCGGCGGTCCCGGCTCGGCGCGCTACGCGCTTGGCCGGGATGACAGCTTCAAAGCGATCAGGCCTTCGGGGTCAGCGAGCCCATGCCCTTCGGGGTCTTGATCGTGGCGCAGGTGCCCTTCTTGACCATCTTCCAGGCGTCGCCCTGGTAGTCGACCTTCGAGGTGCCGGCGCACGAGGTGCCCGCGCCCGCCTTGCAGTCGTTCTGGCCGGCCTTGGCCACGCCGTAGCACTTTTCGGTGTCGCCCTTGCCCATGTGGTCGTCGGCGGCGGCCATCGAGACGCCGGCGCTCAGAGCGAAGATGGCGGCCAGGGCGGCGGAAGCGGTGCGGTTCATGGAAGTTCTCCTAAGCGTTTCTCGCCGAGGCGGCCTTGTCGCCGCTCGGTCGTGGGGAAGTACGAAGCGGGACTGTCGGAGGTTACACCGGTCGGCGAACAAAATTTCGACCGATCTTCCAGCACAGGTTCCGGCGCGGCGAGGCGGGCAGAGCGTGATAGCCGAAAGTGTGTGCGGTTTCGGCGGCCATCACGCTCTAAATGTTTGATTCAAAGCCTGTTTATCCGCTTCAAATGGAATCATTTGAAGCGGACAGGCTCTGTGTAACCATCGGGGCATCGCGCGCGAATAGGGGTGGGCGTGACGGAGACCGAGACTCGCTTGAAGGCGCTGATGCTGCGCGGGCTGGAGGGCGACGCCCCGGCCTATCGCGCCTGCTTGGCCCTGCTCGGGACCCGGCTTCGCGCCTATTTCGCGCGTCGGATGGCCGGCGCGCCCGGCGATCTGGAGGATCTTGTGCAGGAGACGCTGCTGGCGGTGCATCTGAAGCGGTCGACCTGGGACCCGTCCCAGTCGTTCACCGCCTGGGCGCACGCGGTGGCGCGCTACAAGCTGATCGACCACTGGCGCCGGCGAAAGATCCGCCAGACCCTGCCGATCGAGGACCACATCGAGTTCCTGGCCGCTGACGAGCCCGAACCCTCGGTCGGGATCGAGCTGGACCGGGCCCTGGCCAGCCTGCCCGAGCGCCAGCGGATCCTGGTCTCCGACGTCAAGCTGACGGGCCTGTCCCTGGCCGAGGCTGGAGCGCGGGCCGGCATCTCGGAAGGCGCGGCCAAGGTCGCCCTGCACCGGGCGCTGAAGGCCCTGGCCGAAAGGATGCGCCGTGCGGACGGATGATCTGATCGACGCCCTGGCCGCCGATGGCGGACCGGTTCGCGCGCCGTCGCGGCGCCTGGCGGCGGTCGCGGTCGCGGGCGCGCTGGCGGCGCTGGTGCTGGTGCTCACCTGGCTTCACACGCGCCACGACCTCATGCCGGCCATGCGTGGCGGCATGTTCTGGATGAAGGCGGCCTACACCGCCATCCTGGGTCTGGCCGGCTATCTGGCGATCGAGCGGCTCGCGCGGCCGGAGGGATCGGGCCGGCGCGGCTGGCTTCTGGGTGGGGCGATCGTGGCCGTCTTCGTCGTGGCCGGGGTCTGGCAGGCCCTGGTCAGCCCCGACATCCAGGCGGCTCTGCACATGCTGCGCGGGCATTCCTGGCACTCGTGCAGCCGTAACATCCTCGTCCTGGGCCTGCCGATGCTGGCGCTGGGGCTGCTGGTCGTGCGGGGCATGGCGCCGACACGTCCGGTCGCGGCCGGCTTCGCCACCGGCCTGTTCGCGGGCGGCGTCGCCGCGACCGTCTATGGTCTGCACTGCCCGGAGAACACCTTCACCTTCGTGGCGCTGTGGTACAGCCTGGGCGTCCTGCTGCTGGCCCTGATAGGGGCGGTGGTTGGGCGATGGATTTTGCGGTGGTAGGAGGCGGGACATCAGCCTCTCCTCCGTCATCCCGCGCTTTATGCGCGGGACCCATT
>CAKZJK010000610.1 GCA_936942565.1 uncultured Caulobacter sp.
GGCCGGCGTTCAGCGCGATGACCTTCTGGCCGGTCAGCTCGAACGTGACGGTCATGACCTTGCCCGGCTTGCCGCCGCCCGGCGCCTCGCCCGGATAGTGGGAGACGTCGGTGATCCGCGAGTTGGGGAACACCGACACATAGAGATTGGCGGCCTGCTCGGCCTGGGTGTCGAACCATAGGAACGGCGTGATCTTCGGCATGGCGTCCTCCATCGTCATGACCCGAGGACGGTCGGGCGACGCCCGGACCGACAGGACCTTGGAAATTAGGCGTCGCCTCGATTGACGCCCGCGCCGGGATGATTGCCTGATCCTACGGATCGATGGGCGAGAGGCTAGGCCGCGCGCGGCCCGCCCCTATCTGCGGAGCGTCGGCGACGCCGGCCCATCCAGACGAAGGAGCATCCCATGAAGACGCGTAAACTCGGCGACGGCCTCGAGGTCTCGGCCATCGGTCTTGGCTGCATGGGCATGGGCCAGGTGTACGGCACCGCGCTGGAGGCGGCCGACGCCCACAAGCTGCTGGCGCGCGCCGTCGAGCTGGGCGTGACCTTCTTCGATACGGCCGAGGTCTATGGCCCCTACACCAACGAGGTGCTGGTCGGCGAAGGGCTCAAGCCCTTCCGCGACAAGGTCGTGATCGCCACCAAGTTTGGCTTCGACATCGCGCCGGAGGGGACGGGCGAGGGTTTCTCGCGCATGCGCGGGACCAACAGCCGGCCCGAGCACATCCGCGCCGTGGCCGAGGCCTCGCTAAAGCGCCTGGGCGTCGAGGTGATCGATCTCTTCTACCAGCACCGGGTCGATCCGAACGTGCCGATCGAGGACGTGGCCGGGACGGTCAAGGACCTGATCGCCGAGGGCAAGGTCAAGCACTTCGGCCTCTCCGAAGCCGGCGCCGCCACGATCCGCAAGGCCCACGCCGTGCAGCCCGTCGCGGCCCTGCAGAGCGAATATTCGCTGTGGTTCCGCGAGCTGGAGGCCGAGGTCCTGCCGACCCTGCGCGAGCTGGGCATTGGTCTGGTGCCCTACAGCCCCCTGGGCCGCGGCTTCCTGACCGGCGCGATGAAGACCGAGATCGGCGAGAACGACTTCCGTCGCAACCTGCCGCGCTTCCAGGGCGAGGCGCTGGCCAAGAACCTGTCGCTGGTCGAGGCGCTGACGCAGATCGCGGCCGAGAAGGGCGCGACCCCGGCCCAGCTGGCGCTGGCCTGGATCCTGAGCCAGGGCGAGTTCATCGCCCCGATCCCCGGCACCACCAAGACCGCCCGGCTGGAGGAGAACCTCGGCGCGGTGGATCTGGCGCTCTCCGCCGACGATCTCGCCCGCATCGCCGCCGCCGTGCCGGAAACGGCCGTCGAGGGCGAGCGCTACACAAAGGCGGGTCTGGCGATGGTGGGGCGCTAGCGGCCGGGAACGCGCGCCGAGCTTGGGCATTGATGGCCCATGCTCTCGCTCATCCTCGACCTCTGCAACATCCTCGGCGGCTTCCTGCTGGCGATCGGCCTGCTGCTGCTGATCCCGCGCATCGGCGATGATCTGGAACGGTTCGCGGGGCGGCTGGCGCCGTTCCGCTGGATCGTCGGGATCGCGGCCCTGGTCTGCGGCGGCTATTTCCTGATCGTCCATCTGACGAGCGGGCCCCAGGTCTTCCACTTCGAGGTCATCGGGATCGCGGTCGGCGTGCTGCTGCTGTGGGAGCGCCTGCGGATCGGCCGCGCCTTGCCCGACAGCGCCTCGCGCGGACCGGGCCTGGTGCTGGCGGTGTTCGGCGTGATCGCCATGATCGTCGGGATCCAGGGCCTCTTCACGCCGGGCTAGGCCCGCTGCTGACATAATCGGGACCTCCCCGCCGCAACTTCCGGGCGGCGTCGCCGGGCAAGGCGGCCTAAGGCGCGCTAGACGCCGATCGGAGGACCCATGCGCTCGACCATCCGCCGCGCCGCCCTGATGGCGGCGGCGCTCTTCGCACTCGCGCCGCCGGCTCGCGCCGAGATCCCGCGCCAGGGGCTGGACGAGGCCTGGTGGACCGGGCCGCTGCTGGCCTCGGGCGCCTCGACCCTGCCCAAGGGTCACATCCTGTTCGAGCCCTATCTGTACGACGCCAAGCCGTATGGGACCTTCGACGCGAAGGGCAAGCGTCGGAGCGCGCCGGACGCCGACAATATCGGCTCGTCGGCCTACATGCTGTACGGCGTCACCGACACCCTGACCGCCGGCTTCATTCCGCACCTGGGCTATCGCCGGGCCGGCGGGCGCTGGAGTCAGGGGATCGGGATCGGCGACCTGACGGCCCAGGCCCAGTATCGGCTCACCCAATACAAGCCTGGCGGCCGCGTCCCGACGATCTCGGTCATGCTGCAGGAGAACCTGCCGATCGGCCGCCACGATCGCCTGGACGATCGGCCCAACGACGGCTTCGGAAGCGGGGCGTACGCCACCACCTTGGGCGTCAATTCCCAGCATTATTTCTGGGCGCCGAACGGCCGGATCCTGCGCGGGCGGCTCAACGTGGCCTACACCCGGTCCGACACCGCCAGGGTGCGCGACGCCAGCGTGTACGGCACGCCCAGCGGGTTCGCCGGCAAGGCCCAGCCGGGCGACAGTTTCCTGGTCAATCTCGCCGTCGAGTACAGCGTCACGCGCAATTGGGTGGCCGCCATCGACTTGGCGTGGCAGCGCGACGCCTCCACCAAGGTCACCGGGACGGTGGGCGGCTCGGCGTTCGAACGGCGCTATCCCGTCAGCAAGGCCCTGATCCTGGCCCCGGCCGTGGAGTACAACTTCAACCCCCGCGTCGGAGTGATCGTCGGCGCGCGGATCGTGCCGGCGGGCCGCAACACCACGGCGTCGGTGACGCCAGCGATCGCGGTGAACTACGTGCGCTGACCAAGCGTTACCGTGGGAGAGGTGGCGCTTGATCGCCGGTTCAACCTCGCCTCAACTGGATCCATGGCCGACAATCCTCTCCGCACGCTCGATTCCTTCGAACTGATCAAGCTGGGCAAGGCGTCGGTGACGGTCGGCGGGCTGGCGGCCGGGGTGCTGATCGTCGTGTCGGCCTTGGTCGCCGCGCGGCTGACCTCGGCGGGCTTTCGGCGGCTGCGCGAGCGCGCTTCGGGCGACGCGGCCTCGCTCTACGCCGTCGAGAAGGTCGCGACCTACGGCCTGATCATCATCGGCGTGGTGGTCGGCCTGTCGACCATGGGCGTCGACCTGACTTCGCTGACGGTGTTCGCGGGCGCGCTGGGCGTCGGCGTCGGTCTTGGCCTGCAGGGCGTCATCAAGGATTTCGCCTCGGGCGTCAGCCTGGTGTTCGAGCGACTGGTGGCGGTGGGCGACTTCGTCGAGCTGCCGAACGGCGGGCGCGGCGTGGTGCATGAGATCGGCCCGCGCGCCACCCGCATCCGCACCAACGACAGCACCGACATCATCGTGCCCAACTCGGTGCTGGTGAACGACCAGGTGATCAACTGGACCCTGCGCGGCACCAATCGCCGGATCCGGGTGCCGTTCAACACCGCCTTGGGCGTCGACAAGGACAAGGTGCGTGACGCCGTCCTCAAGGCCGCGAAATCCGCCCCCTTCACCTCGCCCGACGACCCGACGCGCCGTGCTCAGGTCTGGCTGGTCGGGTTCGGCGAGAGCGCCTTGAAGTTCGAGCTGATCGTCTGGCCGACCATCGAGGCGGTGCGCCGTCCGGCGGCCATTCACGCGGCCTATACCTGGCTGATCGACGACGCCCTGCGCGGCGCGGGGATCGAGATCCCCTATCCCCAGCGCGACATCCGCCTGAGGGGTCTGTTTGGCGAGGAGGGGGACGACGCCCTGACCAGCCTGCGCCTCGAACCCGCCGCTCGCCGACGCGGCAGGGCCAAGGCCGCCCGTCACGCCTCCAGCAACGACGCCGCCGCCGATCTCGAGCGCGAGGATCCCGAAGAGGCCCCCAAGCCCCCGCCGAAGGTTTGACCCGCGCGTCAGTCTTGACCCTCATGCCGCGCCGCCGCATGGTCTTCGCAATTGCGAAATGACCGCTCGAACGCGGCGACAACGAGAACGGGGAGTGACCGGCATGAAGACGCCGCGCGGCTTTTTCAAACCCTTGGCCATCGGCGCGCCGACGCCGTACCGCGAGCTGCCCGCCCGCGTGGAGCGGATGATCCACTTCGTGCCGCCACACCTGGACAAGGTCCGCGCCAAGGTCCCCGAGATCGCCCCGACCGTCGACGTGATCCTGGCCAATCTGGAGGACGCCATTCCCGCCGACGCCAAGGGCGCGGCTCTGGCGGGCCTGGTGGCCCTGTCGCGTGAGGTGGACTTCAAGGCCCTGGGCGTCGGCTTCTGGACGCGGATCAACTGCCTGAACTCGCCCTGGCACCTGGATGAGGTCGCCACCATCGTCGAAAAGGCCGGCGACAAGATCGACGTGATCATGGTCCCCAAGGTCGAGGGGCCGTGGGACATCTTCTACATGGACCAGCTTCTGGCCTCGCTGGAGGCCAAGCACGGCGTCACGCGGCCGATCCTGCTGCACGCCATCCTGGAGACCGCCGAGGGCGTGATGAACGTCGAGGCCATCGCGGCGGCCAGTCCGCGCATGCAGGGGATTTCACTCGGCCCCGCCGACCTGGCCGCCAGCCGGGCGATGAAGACGACGCGCGTGGGCGGTGGTCATCCCGGCTATCGGGTGATCGAGGATCCGCACGCCGATGGCTCGCCCCGCGCCAGCGTCCAGCAGGACCTTTGGCACTACACCTTCGCCAAGATGGTCGACGCCTGCGCCGCCCATGGCATCAAGCCGTTCTACGGCCCGTTCGGGGCTATCGACGACCCGGTCGCCTGCGAACAGCAGTTCCGCAACGCCTTCCTGATGGGCTGCGCCGGCGCCTGGAGCCTGCACCCCAGCCAGATCGAGATCGCCAAGAAGGTCTTCAGCCCCGACCCCGCCGAGGTCGCCTTCGCCAAGAAGATCCTCGAAGCCATGCCCGACGGGACCGGCGTGGCGATGATCGACGGCAAGATGCAGGACGACGCGACGTGGAAACAGGCCAAGGTGATGGTCGATTGCGCCCGCCAGATCGCGGCGAAGGACGCGGAGTATAGGGCGCTGTACGGGTTTTAATCCCCACTTGCCCCGTCCGCGCTGGCGCGCTCCTCCCCCGGAGGGGGAAGAAGGCTCGCGGTTCCTTCTGCCCCCTCTGGGGGCGGACGACCTCGCGAAGCGAGGTCAGGTGGGGGCCTGCTGAGGCGCCGGTTCCCCTCAGTTCCCGCCCACCGTCGTCACCACCCGCGCGCCTTGCGTCAGCAGCTGGTGGATCGGGCAGCGGTCGGCGATCTCGAACAGGCGCTCCAGCTGCTCGTCGTTGAGGTCGCCCTCGATGGTGATCACCCGCTCGAAGCGCTCGTGCGGGGTCTCTGTCTTGTCGAAGTGCGAGAAGACCTCGACGTGCATGTGGCTGACCTGCCAGCCCTTGCGGTTGGCGTAGAGGCGCAGGGTCATGGTGGTGCAGGCGGCCAGGCCGGCGGCGACCAGCTCGTGCGGATCGGGGCCAAGGTCAAGGCCGCCTTGGGCGACCGAGATGTCGGCGACGATGGTCGAGGGACCGGCCGTGACGAAGGTCTGCAGGCCGCCGCTGCCCGTGTCGGTGGCGGTGGCGAACGGGCGGGTGCGGATGTCTTCGGTCATGGCTTTCCTCGGAAAGGGTCGCGCTAGGGTCTGGACTCAATGGCAAAGGCGAAGGCCTCGACACGGCAAAGACTAAACCTCTCGTCATCCCGGAGGCCTCGAAGAGGCCATCCGGGACCCAGGGGCCGGCGCATTGCGGTCGCCCTGGGTCCCGGCGCTCCAGCCCGCTACGCGGTCTTCCGGCCGGGATGACGAAAGAAATGATTTCAGCTGATTGAATACAGACCCTAGGGGAGCCTTCCTAGCACTCCGCTCACGCCCGCGCTTGGACGATCAGCCTCAGGACAAAGTCCGGCTCGTGGTCGGGGCCCAGGGTGATCGAGGCGACCGGGATCACCGGGCGGTCGTCGGCCAGGGCGATCTCGAACCGCGCCAGCACGCTCGCCAGGATGATCTGCGCCTCGGCCAGGGCGAAGCCGGCGCCGATGCAGACGCGCGGCCCGCCGCCAAACGGCAGGAAGGCCTCCATCGCCCAAGGATGGGGCTGGTCCAGAAAGCGCTCGGGCCGGAAGACGGTCGGCTCGTCCCACAGCTTGCGGTGCCGGTGGATCAGCCAGGGACTGATGGTGACCATGCCTCCCGCCCGGATCTCGTGGCCCAGCACCGTTTCGTCGGCCAGCGCCTGGCGGCCGAAGGTCGGGGCGGTGGGATAGAGCCGCAGGGTCTCGAACAGCACCGATCGCAGCAGCGGCCAGGCCTTGAGGCCGTCCAGGCTCTCCACGCGCGCGACCGGGCAGGCCAGGACCTCGGCCCGGACGCGGTCCTGGGTCGCGGGATCCCGGGCCAGCAGATAGGTCGCCCAGAACAGCAGGCGGGACGTCGTCTCGAAGCCCGCCGCCAGCATCGAGCTGCATTGGTCGCGGACCTCCTGGTCGGGCAGGGGCCGGCCGTCCTCGTCGCGCGCGGCCAGCAGGCGGTCCAGCAGGTCGCCCGGCCGATCGTCCGACGCGGGCGCCGCGCGCCGCTGGGCGATCAGGGCGTCGACCTCGGCCAGCCAGCGCCCGCCCAGCCGCCGCCGATCGCCGTCCGCGAAGGTCAGGTCGTCCCGGCCTCGGCCGATGAAGTCCAGCAGGCGGAAGTGGGCCGGACCTTCCAGATAGCGCCGCGCGATCTCAGCCAGGACGGCGCCGTCCCGGTCGGCGCGGCGCGAGAAGAGGGCGCGCAGCACCGCGTCCAGGGTGGCGTGGTGGAAGGCCTCGGACAGGTTGGCCCTGCTCTGGCCCGTCAGGTCTTCGGTCAGGCTGGCGCCCGCCGCGACGAAGTGGGGCAGCAGACCACCGATGGCGGCGGGGGTGAAGACGGGCGCCAGGCTCTTGCGCTGGCGCTTCCAGGTCTCGCCCTCCGAGAGCAGAAGGCCCTCGCCGGCCAGGGGCTTCAGCGGCCGGCCCAGCTTGAGCGG
>CAKZJK010000611.1 GCA_936942565.1 uncultured Caulobacter sp.
GTGCAGATCGCGCGAGATCCGCTCCCGCTCGGCCATGGTGGCGAGGCCTCGGACCTCCTCGTGCGCGATCGCCAGCGCCTCGTTCTTGCGTTCGACATCGGCCTGCATCAGGGCGCCGAAGCCGGTCAGCGCACCGAACAGAACGCCCGAAGCCCAAATCGGCCAGACGTGACGATAGAAGATCACGCCCACGACCAGCAGCACGACATCCAGGATGATCATCACCTCGACCGCCCTACGCCGCGGAGAGAGCCGGCCAGCGAAAGACATCGCGTAGATCGTGTAGACGGACCAGCCGGTGTTGAATGGCGACAAGGCCATGCCGACGCCAAAGATCGCCAGGACCTGCCAAATGGCTGGCCGTCCCTTTTGCCTCCAGATCGTCACGAACAGGACGATGAAGGCGGCAAGCCCCAGGAACGAGGCTACGATCTCGACGAGGTCCGGCTTCCGGAAAATCCAGGCGACGAAATAGAACGGGAGATAGGAGAGAAACAGCAGGCTCCAGCGGCGGCGTGTCGCGCCATCCGCCAAGGTGGAGCCGGCGGGCGTCTCGTCACGCTCGGACCTGTTGTCGATCGCCTTCGTCATGATCCGATCTCGCTTGGAGCGGCGGCGGCGGTCAAGCCGCCTGCCGCCGCCAGGCCGCCCAAGCGCCACCCAAGGCCGCGACGCTGATGACGCCCAGCACCGAAAGATGGTGTGGAACATTGGCCATCGGCTGCATGCCCGACAGCATCTGCGAGAGCTGACCAAGATGGTAGGACGGCGTGAACTCGGCGACCTTACTCATCCACGATGGCATGATGTCGAGCGGTATCCACAGGCCGCCGAACAGACAGAAACTCAGGAAGATCAAGTTCGCCACGGCGACCGCGCCTTGCGACCCCAGACGCAGACCGATGTTCAGGCCGATCAGCGCGAAGGGGATGGCCGACGCCAAACCGAGTCCCAGCGTCGCCGCCCAACGCCACGTCGGCATGGTGACGCCACCGAAAAGGGCCAGGATCCCGAGCAGGACGCTGGCGAACGCGATCAAGGCCAGGGCCGCGATCAGGCGGCCAACCAGATAGCCGCCGGCCGGCAGCGGCGCGATCTGCTTCAGCTCGATCAGCTTGGCTTCCCGCTCGGCCGCCACGGCCGCGCCGAAGCCGAACATGGCGGGCGCGATCGCCGCGAAGATCACATAGTTGGCCAGCATGAAATGGGCGACCTCCTCGCGACCCTTGCTAAGGCCAAGCCCCATCACGCCGTAGAACAGCAGCGGCAGAGCCACGCTTGGGATGACGAATTGGGGCGTGCGCGCCGTCGAAAGGATCTGGGCGCGAGCTTCACGGCCATAGGTGGCCAGGGTGTGCGGGGTGAACATCTCAGGCGACCTTGGTTTGGTGTTGGGCCGGCGCGCTGGTCTCGACGAGACGGGTGACGGCGTCTTCCAGCGAGGCGCCGGCGACGGTCAGATCATCGATGGTTTCGTCGCGCGCCAAGAGCTCGCGCAGGGTGCCGGCGGCGGACGTGGTCAGCAGGGTCACGCGGCCGCCGTCGCGGCTGACGCCGGTCACGCTGGCCAGGCTGGCGAGGTCCGCGTCCGCGAGACGCGTGCGGCAGCGGATCGCGATGGCCGAGACCTGGCTCTTGATCGCTTCGGGCGTGCCGTCGGCGATGACCTGGCCGTGGTCGATGACGACGATCCGATCGGCCAAGGCCTCGGCCTCGTCCAGGTGATGGGTCGTCAGGAGCACCGACGCGCCGCGGGCGATCTCGGCGCGGACCGCGGACCACAGCGCCCGGCGCGCGTCGATGTCCATGCCGGTGGTGGGCTCGTCCAGAACCAGGAAGTCGGGGCGTCCGGCGATCGCCAGGGCGAACTGGACCCGCCGTTGCTGGCCGCCGGACAGCGCGCCGCAGCGTCGACGCTCCAGGCCCTCCAGTCCGGCCATCCTCAGCGTTTCATCCAGAGGTCGGGGCTGGCGGTAGTATCCGCGGAACAGGTCCACCTGCTCGCGGACGGTCAAGGTGCGCGGGAGCCCGGCCTCCTGCAGCATCACGCCCATTCGCCCGCGGGTGGCGACATCGCGCGGATCGCCACCGAACAGGCGGACCTGGCCGGAGTCCGGACGCAGACGTCCGGTGAGCAAGGCGACGCTGGTGCTCTTGCCAGCGCCATTCGGGCCCAGCAGGGCCACGCATTGGCCCGGACGGATGATCAAATCGAGGCCGTTCAGCGCCTGGGTCGCACCCCGACGCTTGGTGACCTGGCTCAAGAGGCCGACAGGGGTTTGGGATGGGTTCGCTGACATGGTTGGCTGCCCTCGTTGTCGAGGCGAACATGCTCTCGCGTCCAAGGGCGCATCAGTGCCGCCCGTCATCGGGTGGACATGACAAACGTCACCTTGACGCGGTCTTCGACGGATCCCGACCATCGATACCCGTGCGACAGGCTAGGCCTTGCTCCTCCGACCGCCGGCCAGTAACAGCCGGCCATGGCGCGTTCCGTTTCCCTTCTGGCCCTCGTGCTGGCCCTGTCCTTCCCGGCCCACGCCCAAGCCCAGGAGGTCGAGGCGATCTCGGTCTGGGGGCGCCGCGCCAACGATCTGGGGCGCGCGACCTCGGCCAGCGAGGGGCGGATCTCGTACGCGGATTTCGCCGTCCGCCCCCTGCTCCGCCCCGGCGAACTGATCGAGGCGGTGCCCGGGCTGGCGGCGACCCAGCACTCCGGAGCGGGCAAGGCCAACCAATACTTCCTGCGCGGCTTCAACCTGGACCACGGCACGGACCTGGCCGCCTCGCTGGACGGCGTGCCGCTGAACCTGCCTTCGCACGGCCACGGTCAGGGCTATCTGGACCTGAACCTGCTGACGCCCGAGTTCGTCCACGACATCGGCTTCAAGAAGGGCCCCTACGCCGCCGAGAACGGCGACTTCGCCACGGCCGGAGCCGTCGCCTTCGAGACCGCCGACCACCTGCATGGCGACGGTCTGCAGGCTTGGGCCGGCGAGAACGACTACTATCGCGCCTTAGGCTCCAAGGCGCTGACCGACAACGTGCTGGTCGCGGCAGACCTCTCGACCGCGCGCGGCGCGTGGACCAACCCCGAGGACCTGCGGAAGATCAACGTGCTGGGTCGCGCGCTGGCGGGCGGCTGGTCGATCACCGCCCTCGCCTACGACGCCAAGTGGAACGCCACCGACCAGATCCCGCGCCGCGCGGTCGAGGCCGGCGTTCTGGGCCGCCTGGACGCCATCGACACGACCGATGGCGGAAACACGTCGCGCTACATGCTGTCGGCGCGCCGTCGCGACCTGCTGCGCGGTCTGGACGCCGTCGTCTACGTCCAGCGTTACACGCTCGATCTCTTTTCGAACTTCACCTACTTCCTGGATGACCCGGTCAACGGCGACCAGTTCGAGCAGGTCGATCGCCGCTGGATCTATGGCGGTTCACTGATCAAGCGCTGGAGCCTGGGCGACGGCTGGAGCGCCCGCGCGGGTGCGTCGGCCCGCCTGGACGATATCGGTCAGGTCGGCCTCTATCGGACCACCGCTCGCGCTCGACGGGCGACGGTGCGCCAGGACGCTCTGACCGAATGGTCGACGGCTCTGTGGGGTGAAGCCTCTCGCCGTTTCGGCCGGGTGGACGCCACCTTCGGCCTACGCGCGGACGCCATGGGCGCGGACGTCGACGCCGGTGATCCCCGCAACGCCGGGAGGGTCAACGACCTGCAGGTCAGCCCGAAGCTCGCCCTGGCCTGGCGGATCTCCAAGACCTTCGAGCTCTACGCCGACGCCGGGCGCGGCTTTCACTCCAACGACGCCCGCGGCGCGGTGATCAAGGTCGATCCGGTCACCGGCGATCCGGCCGAACGCGCGCCGCTGATCTCGCCCACCGACGGCGCGGAGCTGGGCCTGCGCTGGAAGCGCGGCGACCTGACCCTGACCGCCGCCGCCTGGGCGCTAAGGGTGGAGTCGGAGCTCGTCTATGTCGGCGACACCGGGTTCACCGAGGCCAGCGGCGCGACCCGCCGGAGGGGCGTGGAACTCCTGGCCGATTGGCGACCGACGTCCCGCTTCGGCCTCACGGGCTCATACGCCGCCACCCACGCCCGCTTCGCCGGAAGTCCGCCGGAGGGCGATCGCATCCCCAACACCGTGAGCTCGGTACTGAGCGCCGGCGCCAACTGGACGCCGATCAGGGGCTCTACCCTGTCCCTGACCTACCGCCGGCTCGGCGGCGCCCCCCTGGTCGAGGACAATTCGATCCGCTCCCGTCCCACCGGCCTCCTCAACGCCCTGTTCGTCAAGGACTTGGGCCAAGCCAGCCTGATGGTCGAGGTGCTGAACCTGACCAACGGCAAGCACGACGACATTGCATACGCCTCGAGACTGCCTGGGGAGCCGCTCGAGGGCGTGGAGGACGTGCATTTCCACCCGGTGGAACCACGGGCTGTGCGCGCCGGGATCAAGATCAGTTTCTGACGCTTCCGGACGGAAAAAAGGGATGATTTCCCCCACGCCCATGGCCAAGGTGCCGCTGGGGTTCATCAGGGTTCTGAATTGAGGGGCTGAACTTGTCCAAGGGTTCTATTCGTTACGCCGTGGCCGGCGTCATCGCGGCCGCGCTGGCCGCTTCCGTCGCTCACGCCGACGCCATCAAGCAAACCAAGGCGCCGTTCGAGGACAAGTTCCGCCAGCTCGAAGGCGAGGACTGGCCGACCCCGACGGACTATCGCAACGCCTCGGGCGCGCCCGGCTATCGCTACTGGCAACAGAAGGTCGACTACGACGTCTCCGTGCGCTTGAACGAAGACACCAAGACGCTGACCGGCCGCGAGACGATCAACTATCGCAACAATTCGCCCGACAGCCTGCCCTACCTGTGGCTGCTGCTGGAGCAGGACGCCAAGCGCAACTCGATCGCCGAGATGACCGACACGGTCTCGGGCGACAGCGTCAGCCTGAACGAG
The DNA here is from genome assembly GCA_936942565.1 of uncultured Caulobacter sp. Lineage (GTDB taxonomy): Bacteria > Pseudomonadota > Alphaproteobacteria > Caulobacterales > Caulobacteraceae > Caulobacter. The sequence continues at coordinate 4,964 of CAKZJK010000611.1, forward strand.
ATTCGCCGCATCCAGCGCTTCAAGGAATGGGAAGGCGGCTTCACGATCACGTCGGTGAAGGACTCCTCGGGCCGTCCGCTGAAGTTCACCGTGGTCGACACCCTGCTGCGCGTCGACCTGCCCCAGTCGGTCAAGGCCAACGGCGGCGAGACCAAGATCGTCATCGAATGGACCCTGCCGCTGATCGAGAACAAGATCGTCGGCGGCCGCAGCGGCTACGAGTGCTTCACCGGCAAGGACGAGGACGGCAACTGCATCTACGAGGCCGCCCAGTGGTTCCCGCGCCTGGCCGTCTATTCGGACTATGAAGGCTGGCACAACAAGGCCTTCCTCGGCTCGGGCGAGTTCACGCTGGAATTCGGCGACTACCGCGTCGCTCTGACCGTGCCGTCGGACCACGTGGTATCGGCCACCGGCGTCCTGCAGAACGCCGCCGCCGTGCTTTCGCCCGCCCAGCGTGACCGCCTGACCAAGGCCCGCACCGCCAGCGAGCCCGTCTATGTCGTGACGCCCGAAGAGGCCGTGGCCGCCGAAAAGGGCAAGGCCAAGACCGAGAAGACCTGGATCTTCCAGGCTAGCAACGTCCGTGACTTCGGCTGGGCCAGCTCGCGCAAGTTCGTGTGGGACGCCCTGGGCGTGAAGCAGGAAGACCCCAAGGCCGAGCATCCGGTCGTCATGGCCATGTCGTTCTTTCCCAAAGAAGCCCGGCCGCTGTGGGACGCCTATTCGACCAAGTCGATCGCCCACACCTTGAAGGTCTATTCAGACTTCACCTTCGCCTACCCCTACCCCGTGGCCCAGTCGGTCAACGGTCCGGTCGGCGGCATGGAATATCCGATGATCAGCTTCAACGGCCCCCGGCCGGTGAAGGACAAGAAAACCGGCAAACTGACCTATACCGACCGGGCCAAGTACGGCCTGATCGGCGTGGTGATCCACGAGGTGGGTCACAATTACTTCCCGATGATCGTCAATTCCGACGAGCGTCAGTGGACGTGGATGGACGAGGGCCTGAACAGCTTCCTGCAGTTCCAGGCCGAAAAGCAGTGGGACAAGAAGTTCCCGTCGCGCCGCGGCGAGCCCAAGAACATCGTCGAGTACATGGTCAGCCAGGATCAGGTCCCGCTGATGACCCAGTCGGACTCGGTGATCCAGTTCGGCCCTAATGGCTATTCCAAGCCGGCGACCGCACTGGTGGTCCTGCGCGAGACGGTCATGGGCCGCGAGCTGTTCGACCGCGCGTTCAAGGAATATTCGACCCGCTGGCGCTTCAAGCACCCGACGCCGTACGACTTCTTCCGCACGATGGAGGAGTCCTCGGGCGTCGATCTCGACTGGTTCTGGCGCGGCTGGTTCTACTCGACCGACCATGTCGACATCGCGCTGGACAAGATCGTCCAGGGTCGCATCGACAGCGGCGATCCCGACGCCGAGGCCGCCGTCCGCAAGGCCGAGCGCGCCAAGGAGCCGGAATCGCTGACCGCCAGCCGCAACACGGGCAAGACCGTCGTCGAGCTGGATCCGAAGACCCGCGACTTCTACGACCAGACCGACGAGTTCACCGTGTTCGACAGCGCCCGCAAGAAGGCCAAGTCGTCGCGCGAAGACCTGACGCCGGAAGAGCTGGCCGCGCAGGGCTTCAAGGACAACCTCTACCGCTTCACCTTCCGAAACATCGGCGGCTTGGTCATGCCGGTGATCCTGAAGATGGACTTCACCGACGGCACGTCCGAGACCGCATCCCCGCCGAGATCTGGCGGCGGAATTCCAAGCAGGTGACCTGGCAGCATGTCTCGGCCAAGCAGCTGAAGGGCGCCGAGCTCGACCCGCTGTGGGAAACCGCCGACGCCGATCGCGGCAACAACGTCTATGAAGGCGCGATCACGCCGACCACCTTCAAGATCTCCAAGCCGCCGGAAACCAGCAACCGGATGAAGGACGCCGATCTGGAAGTCGGTCGCGACAGCCTGGCCACGCGTCCCGGCGGCGAGACCAAGAAGGCCGAAGGCTCCAAGTGATCCGGCGCGCGGCCGTCCTGATCGCGGTGGCGGGGCTCGCCCTCGCCCCGCTTCC
>CAKZJK010000612.1 GCA_936942565.1 uncultured Caulobacter sp.
CGACAAGGCCCCCGCCGTCGCCAACTGGGTTCGGCTGTGGGACGAGACCCTGGCCAAGCTGACCGCCCCCGTCGGCGACGAGAGCCTGACCCTGTCCGAGGCCCTCAACCGCCTGTCCGACCCCGACGTCGCGCGCCGCCAGGCCGCCGCCGACGGTTTGGCCAAGGCGCTGGAGGAGCGCGCCTCGACCCAGGCCCTGGTGCTGAACACCCTGGCCTTCGAGAAGCAGGTCGAGGACCGCTGGCGGCGCTACGAGACGCCGGCCCAGTCGCGTCACCTGGCCAACGAGGTCGACGCCGACGCCGTGGACGCCCTGGAGCAGGCGGTGGTCGAGGCCTATCCGCGCCTGTCGCACCGCTACTACGCGCTGAAGGCCAAGGTCATGGGCGTGAAGGCGCTGGACTACTGGGATCGCAACGCGCCCCTGACCGCCGCCGCGCCGCGCGCCTACGCCTGGGACGAGGCCAAGGGCATGGTGCTGGAGAGCTTCCAGGATCTGGCGCCCAAGTTCGCCGACGCCGCTCGGGTCTTCTTCGACAAGCCGTGGATCGACGCCTTGCCGCGCCCGGGCAAACAGTCGGGCGCCTACGCCCATCCGGTGACGGCCGACCGCCATCCGTTCGTGTTCATGAACTACATGGGCGAGCGGCGCGACGTGCTGACCCTGGCCCACGAGCTGGGCCACGCCGTCCATCAGACGCTGTGCCAGCCGCTGGGCACCCTGCTGGCCGACACGCCCCTGACCCTGGCCGAGACGGCCTCGATCTTCGGCGAGGGCCTGGTGTTCGACCGCCTGCTGGCCGAGGCCTCGCCGGAAGACCGCAAGGGCCTCTTGGCCGGCAAGATCGAGGACGGCCTCAACACCGTGGTCCGCCAGATCGCCTTCCACCGCTTCGAGCGCCGCTTCCACGAGGCGCGGCTGGAGGGCGAGCTGTCGCCCGACCAGATCGGCGCCCTGTGGCTGGACGTGATGGGCGAGAGCCTGGGCCCGGCCGTGAAGCTGAACGACGGCTACGAGCATTACTGGGCCTATGTCAGCCACTTCTGCCACGCGCCGTTCTACGTCTACGCCTATGCGTTCGGGGACCTGCTGGTGCGCGGCCTGATGGAGAAGCGTCGCGAGGATCCGGCCAAGTTCGCGCCCCTATACGAGCAGCTGCTGGCGGCGGGCGGGACCAAGACCTATGTCGAGGCCCTGGCGCCGTTCGGGCTGAACCCGCGCGAGAAGGCCTTCTGGGCCGCCGGATGCGCTCAGCTGGAGCGGCTGGTGGATGAGTTCGAGGCTTTGGTGTGACCTTTAAAACTGTCATCCCGGCCAAGCGCGTGGCGCGCCGAGCCGGGACCGCAGCAAGCGTCGCGCCTGTTGCGGTCCCGGGTCTTCCCCCGGCTTTCGCCGGGGTGCGCCCGGGATGACAAGAGTTTTGGATACGGTGAGTTATGACCGACCGTAGCGACCCCGAACGCGACCGTCTCTCCGGCCGCCTGTCCCGCTTCGCCAAGGTCGGGGCGGGTCTGTCGGGCGCGGCCGTCAGCTATGGCGCCAACCGGATGTTCGGCGGCGACGAGGCCGACGCCCGCAACGCCAAGGCGCTGAAGGCGGCTCTGGGCGGCTTGAAGGGCCCGCTGATGAAGGCGGCCCAGATGTTCGCGACGGTGCCGGACCTCCTGCCGCCGGAGTTCGCCAAGGAGCTGGCCGAGCTGCAGACCAACGCGCCGGCCATGGGCTGGCCGTTCGTGCGTCGGCGCATGGCGGCCGAGCTGGGCGTGGACTGGCAGGCCAGGTTCGCGAGCTTCGAGCACGAGGCCGCCGCCGCCGCCTCGCTGGGCCAGGTCCATCGCGCCACCGCCCACGACGGCCGAGCCCTGGCCGTGAAGCTGCAGTATCCCGACATGCAGAGCGCGGTCGAAAGCGACCTTGGCCAGCTGCGGGCCCTGATCAACCTCGTCAAGCGCATGGACGGCTCGATCGACCCGTCCGAGATGATCGTCGAGATCGGCGACCGGTTGCGCGAGGAACTGGACTACGGCCGCGAGGCCAAGTTGATGGCGCTGTACGGCGACTTCTTCGCTGGCCGCGAGACGATCCGCACGCCGACGCCGGTCCCAGAGCTGTCCACGGGGCGCCTGCTGTCGATGACGTGGCTGGACGGGCAAGGCCTGCTGGCCTTCAAGACGGCGCCGCAAGACGTGCGCGACCACATCGCCGCCCTGCTGTTCGAGGCCTGGTGGAGCCCGATGACCCATCTGGGCGTCATCCACGGCGACCCGCATCTGGGCAACTACACCTTCGCGGGGGAGGGCGCCTCGCACCTGAACCTGCTGGACTTCGGCTGCATCCGCATCTTCCCGCCGAAGTTCGTGGCCGGGGTGGTGCGGCTCTATCGCGCGCTGTCGAACGACGATCGGGCCGAGCAGATGGAGGCCTATCGCACCTGGGGCTTCCAGGGGCTGACCGACGAGCTCGTGGACACGTTGAACGTCTGGGCCCGCTTCATCTACGGCCCGCTGCTGGACGACCGCGTGCGCACCGTCGCCGACGACGTGCCGCCGGGCGAGTACGGACGCCGCGAGGCGTTCAAGGTGCGCCAGGCCCTGAAGGCGGTCGGCGGCATCACCATTCCCCGCGAGTTCGTGTTCATGGACCGCGCCGCCATCGGCCTGGGCGCGGCCTTCCTGCACCTGGGCGCGCGGCACAATTGGAAGTCGCTGTTCGAGGCCTCGTTGGAAGGTTTCTCCGAAGAGGCGGTGGCGGAGCGGCAGGCAAAGGCGCTCAAGGAGGCTGGCGTCTAAATTCGCGGCCTCCCTGAAGCCGCGCGGAGGCTATCCGGGACCCAGGGGGCCAGCGCGGCGCGGCCGTCCCTGGATCCCGGCTCTTCTCTACCGCCGGTGGGGACAACACGAGCTCATGGCTCGTACCCTTTCAACAGCGCCTCCAGCCGCCGCTGCTCGGGCTTCATCACCCAGAGGTACCTTCCAGTGTTCCAGCCGATGCTGGAGACCATGGCCAGGCCGAACACCAATAGCATCTGCCAGGCGTCCCGGTCGGTCGCCTTGCCGACTTCGCGTAACTGCGTGATCCCGACCACCATCGGAACCAGGAACACCGGCAGCATCATCCAGAAGATCCTTATGTTGGTCCGCGCCCGTCGGTTGGCGGCCAGCATGGCCTTGAGCGTGTCGAGCACCGCCGACTCTCCGGGTTGGCGGCGATGGCGCAGCAGCACGCCCGTCGCGAACACGCCCAGCAGAACCAGCCAACACACGCCCATCATCGCGAGAGCGCCCCACTCGCGGGCGACGTCCATGCGGCCGGCGGCGATCGTTCGAGCCATGATGACGGTGAAGATCGTCATGGTGGTCGCGGGAATGGCGAACAGCAGAATCTCGCCCCGGCGGCGAGCTTTAAGGGTGCGCATCAGGATCTCCATCAGATAGGCCCGAACCTTGTCGTCGGGCGTGTTGGCCGGCGAGCGCCAGGCGGCTTCGAGACGTTCAAACTCCATGGTCGGCCTCCTCCACGAGGCTGGAGACGCGCTGGCGGATACGCGTCAGGCGCGCTCCGACATTGGTTTCGGAAAGGCCGTGCAGCCGGGCGATCTCGGCGTAGGGCAAGCCGTCCAGCGACAGCAGGATCAGCGAGCGGTCCACGGGCGGCAGCTGGCGGATGGCGGCGTACAGCCGCTCCAGCAGGTCGTCCCGCGGATCGGTCCCGGCCTCGCGCTTCACGAGCTCGGCCTCGACCGCGACGCCGCGCAGGCGTCGGCGCGTCTCGCCCCGTCGCCAGGTGAGGGCGGCGTTGTGGGCCACGCGGTGGGTGAAGGTCGCCGCCGTGCTTTCGGCGCGGAACCTGGGTCGCGCCTTCCACAGCGCCAGGATCATCTCCTGCAGCAGGTCGTGCTGGTCGGCCGGATCGGCGAAGGCGCGCGCCGTCCGATGCAGCATCGGCAGATGCGGCGCCAGCCAGTCGGCGAAGTCCTTGTCGACGTTCCGGCCCATCGGTCCCCCGTTTCGAAGAGGTTAGAAGCCGGACGCGGCGCCGTCCTTACGGAAGGCTTCCCTTTTTTCAAACGCTTGTTAGCCTGTTGGCATGTCCGACGACCTGACAGACGCCCAGACAGCCGCGATTCCGGATGGCTTCTCCCAACTGAACTGGTCGCGAGGTTTCGGCCGCCAGATCGGGCCGCTGTTCGAGCATCGCGAAGGACCAGGCCAGGCGCGGCTGGCCTTTCGGGTCGAGGAGCATCACACCAACGGTCTGGGCAACTGCCACGGTGGCATGTTGATGAGCTTCGCCGACATGGCGTGGGGGCGGATCATCTCGCTCCAGAAGTCATACAGCTGGGTCACGGTGCGGCTGATGTGCGACTTCCTGTCGGGCGCCAAGCTGGGCGACTGGGTGGAAGGCGAGGGCGAGCTGATCGGCGAGGAAGACCTCGTCTTCACGGTGCGCGGCCGCATCTGGTGCGGCGAGCGGACCCTGATCACCGGCACGGGGATCTTCAAGGCGCTGAGCCCGCGCAAGCCGCGTCCGGGCGAGCTGAACTACAAGGAAGGGGCGTAAGCGATGGCCGACGACCAGGCCGCGCCCGTCTCGCTGCTCGCGCCATTCCATGGCGAGCCCCCGCCCGCGCCCGCGTGGTTCGACGCGACGATCGCCCACGCGCCCGAGCGATCCACGATCGCCGTCGAGGGCGCGGATATCGAGCTCCTGACCTGGGGCAAGGTCGGCAAGCCGGGCCTCCTGTTCCTGCACGGCAACGGCGCCCACGCCGACTGGTGGAGCTTTATCGGGCCGTTCTTCGCGAAAGACTGGCGCGTGGCGGCGATCTCGTGGTCGGGGATGGGCGGCAGCGACTGGCGGCCCGCCTACAGCGCCGAGCTGTTCGCGGCCGAGATCTTCGCGGCGGTCGAGGCGGCGGGGCTTGAGGCCGGCGGGGTCAAGCCGATCGTGGTCGGCCACTCGTTCGGCGGCTTCCCGACCCTCTACTGCGCCGCGCGCCATCCCGAGCGCCTGCGCGGGGCGATCATGGTCGACAGCAGCATCCAGCCGCCGCACAAGCGCTGGAAGGGGCCACCGCCGCGGTCTGGTCAGGGTATGCGCGCCTATCCGACGTTGGAGGAAGCCCTGACGCGCTTCCGCCTGGCGCCCCCGCAGCCGTGCGAGAACCTCTACATCGCCGATTTCATCGCCCGCCGCTCCCTGAAGGCGGTCGAGGGTGGCTGGACCTGGAAGTTCGATCCGGACCTCTGGCACAATTTCCGCATGCCCGATCTTGGCGCGCTGTTGCCCCAGATCGCCTGTCCGGCCGCCTTGATGTGGGGCGAGCGCTCGAACCTGATGCACGCCGAGACCGTGGACTATATGCTCGCGCAGATGCCCAAGGACGTCCTGCTCTTGCCGATTCCCGACGCCGACCACCACGTGATGATCGATCAGCCGCTCGCCTTCGTCGCCGCCCTGCGCGGCCTGCTCACCGGCTGGCGATGAGCCAGGCGGTTACGCCGCCGCCAGGGCTGGTGATGGTCTACATGCCCGATCGGGGCGTGGGCGACCTGATGTGGCACCTACCGACCCTGCGCGCCATCGCCGCCCAGACGCCAGAGGGCAAGGTGCTGCTGGCGGCGCGTCCGTCCAGCCGCGCCCGCGAGCTTCTGGCCGCCGAGCCATGCGTCGAAGCCATCGACTATCTGGACTATCGCGCCGGGACCTTCCGCCATCTCGTCGAGATCGCCGACTTCCACAAGCTGGCCCGCCTGCGCCGGCCGCGCGCGGTCTGGATCCTGGAAAAGATCGATCGCCCGGCTATCGGCGCGGCCCTCGCCGGCGTGCGCGAGCGTCGGGGGTTTGGCCTGGGCCATGGGCAAGAGGCCTGGCTGACCCACGGGCCGTACCTGCCCCGATCGATGCGGCCCGAGCACCGGATCCAGAAGCTGGCCGCCTTCGAGGCGGCGCATGGGCTGAAGGTCGCCAGCCGCGAGCCGGCCCTGATCCCCGTTCCGGCCGCCCTCGACGTCGTCGAGCGGCGCTTCGGCCACCTGCCCCGTCCCTGGGTCGTCTTCGGGGTCGGCGCCAGCGAGCCGCGTCGCTGCTGGCCGCTGGAGAACTTCGCCACGCTCAGCACCCGGATCAACGACCTGGGCGGTACGCGCTTCTGGCTCGGCGGTTTTGGCGACTCTCGGGCGGTCGACGAAGCCCTCGCCACCCATGGCCTTGGCGGGGTCAATGTCTGCGACCTGAAGCTGGATGTGGGCGCGGCCCTGCTGTCGCGCGCCGATGTCTTCGTGGGCAATGACTCGGGGCCGCTCAACCTGGCCGCCTCGGTCGGCGTGACGGCGATCGGCCTCTTCGGCGACAGTCCGCCCCTCGACTATTCGCGATTCCTGCGGCCCGTCGTGGGCCCTCCAGGCGGCATGAGCGCGCTCTCGGTCGAAAGTGTCGCGCCCATAGTCCGCTTGAGCCTTTAGGTCCGCCGTTGTAAGCGGCGAGCAGAGTTCTTTCTTCTCGATCGAGGATACGAAATGGCCGGCGACTATCACCGCGGTGAAATGGACATCTCTGAGCAAGCAGCCACCTACGACGCCTTCGGCAAGATGACGAAGTGGGGCTCGCTGGCCGTGGCGGTCCTGCTGCTGTTCATCACCCTGCTGTTCTGCACCCCCGCCGGCTTCATCGGTAGCGCTATCGCCGCGATCGTCCTGCTGGCGCTGGGGATTGTTCTGCTTCGCGAAAAGCCCGCTCCGGCCCACTGACACCGGTAGACATCGGCATATTTTTTCCCTGACCCGCACGTCATGCCTCGACAAGAGGCAAGACTATCCCCTACAGAGCGCCTCATCCTGATGGGGAAAACAGCGCTCTGGGAGGGGTATGCCGATGGCCGTCATCGCCGTCACAAAAGAAACCCGCGCGAACGAGACGCGGGTCGCGGCCACGCCTGAAACCGTCAAGAAGCTCGGCGCGGCCGGCTTCTCGGTGGTCGTGCAGGCGGGCGCCGGGACGGCCGCGTCCTATCCGGACGCCGACTACGAGGCGGCGGG
>CAKZJK010000613.1 GCA_936942565.1 uncultured Caulobacter sp.
TCCAGGCGAGGCGACGGTCTCGAACGCGGCCGAGAAACACTGAAACCCATATCGCGCACCCGCGATGGCCTCGTCTGTCCGCAAGCCGACTTTCGGCTGCGCTTCCAGCCAGGTCAGGAACGACCGCCAAGGCCGGGCGTCGTCTCCATGCGTGAGATAGGCGATCGGCGAATCCGCCCCGGCGCCGCGCACCCGTTTAGCTAGCACCCGGGCGCCCAGGCGAGAGCCTTCCAACACGTAGAGTAGACCGACCCCGAACGCACGGGTTGGCGTCGGCTGAAGGTTCGAAACGGGGACCGGAACGCCTAGATCGGCCAGATCGAGCGCCAGGGCGGCGCGCCTGCTTCTTAGCGGCCAGTCCTCTAGCCAGCCCCCGACCCCAGCGCGTTCCAGGGCCAGCTCCAGGGGAATGAGCGCCGCGGCGGAGGCCCAAAGAAAGCCGGCGTAGCCAAAGGCCGTTTCGAAGTCCAAGGCGGAGACGGCCGCGTCGAGCGCCGCGTGATCCTGGAAAGTGGCCGCGCGCAGGCGATCCCGAAGCATATTTTCAGACAAGCTCGCCCCCGCAAACTCGACGACCCATCGGAAAGCAGGACTCGAGAAGAACGTCCATAACGGCCGTTTGGCGCTTTCGTTCCAGCTCGAATGACAGCTCGGTAAGGTTTATCTCGAAATCGACGGTGCTAGGGTCGAACCCAATTGTTCTGGAGGTCCTCGCGCATGATCCGCACCGCCCATTTGGCCTTCGTCGCCGCCGCCCTTTCGACCACGGCCCTATCGCCAATGGCCGTGGCGGCGACAACGGCGGCCGCGAAGCCGCAACCCGCCGCCGTCACACCGAAGGTCGCCAGCGCCGGCGCGATCAAGGCGCCACCGATCGTCTACCAACAGCGCGTCCTGCCCAACGGCATGAAGGTCTTCACCTCGCGCGACGCCACCACGCCGAACGTCTCGGTGCAGGTCTGGTACGGCGTGGGCTCGAAGGACGACCCCCGCGGACGATCGGGCTTCGCGCACCTGTTCGAGCATCTGATGTTCAAGGCCACGCGCAACATGCCCAGCGAAACGCTGGACCGCCTGACCGAGGATGTTGGCGGCTTCAACAACGCCTCCACCTGGGACGACTTCACCAACTACTACGAGGTCGCGCCCGCCAATCATCTGGAACGCCTTCTCTGGGCGGAGTCCGACCGTCTGAAGTCGCTGGTGATCGACGAGAGCGTGTTCGCCTCCGAGCGCGACGTCGTGAAGGAAGAACTTCGTCAGCGGGTCTTGGCCGATCCCTATGGCCGGTTCTTCGCGCTTTCGATCCCTCAGCAATCGTTCACGACCCACCCCTACCAGCGGCCGGGCATCGGCTCGATCGAGGAACTGGACGCCGCGACGGTCGATGATGTCCGCGCTTTCCACCAGACCTACTACCGGCCCGACAACGCCGCCCTGATCGTCGTCGGCAACTTCGATCAGGCCAAGCTGGACGCGATGATCGACCAGTACTTCGGCGGCCTCGCCAAGCCCGCCGGCGATATTCCGAAGGTGTCGGTCGCCGAGCCGGCTCGCCCTGGTCCCAAGACCGTGAACACCTACGGTCCGAACGTGCCGTTGCCGGCGCTGGCGATCACCTGGCTCGCGCCCGCCGCCGCCGACAAGGACGCGCCGGCCCTGACCGTGCTGGACGCCATCCTGTCGGCCGGAAAGTCCTCGCGCCTGTACGACAGCCTCGTCTACGAACAGAAGATCGCGCAGTCGGTGTTCTCCAGCGCGCCGAACAACGCCCAGCCGGGCCTGTTCTACGTCGGCGCGATCATGGCGGGCGGCAAGACCGTGCAGCAGGGCGAGACCGCGCTTCGCGCCCAGGTCGCGCGCCTTCGCGACGGGCTCGTCACGCCCGCCGAACTCTCGGAGGCGAAGGCCGGATTGCTGGCCGACGCCGTGCGGCGCCGCGAGGAGATCGACGGCCGCGGCTTCGCCATCGGCTACGCCCTGATGACCGAGGGCGACGCCGCCCGCGCCAACGCAAACCTCGCCGCCCTCCAGGCGGTGACCGCCGCCGACGTCCAGCGCGTGGCCCGCGCGTACCTCGCCGACGACAAGCGCACGGTGATCCGCTACCTGCCCGAAAAGGACCGTCCGGCGGGCGAGAAGGACGCCACACCGCCCATCCCGAAGGTCGCTTCGGTGAAGTACGACGGCCCGGTCACGACACTCGCGCCGGAAGGCGAGCGCCAAGCGCCGCCGCCTATCGCCGCCCCGGTTCCGGCGACGCTGCCCACGCCGGCGGAGAAGACCCTGGCCAACGGGCTGCGCGTCATCGTCGCCAAGTCCAGCGACCTCCCGCTGATCACCGCCGACCTGACCGTGCGCGGCGGCGCGAGTTCCGACCCCAAGGGCCTGGCGGGCGTCTCCAGCCTGACCGCCGAGCTGCTGACCGAGGGCACCGCGACCCGCTCGGCGACCCAGGTCGCGCGCGAGACCGAGGCCCTGGGCGCCAACCTGGAGGCCGGTTCCGGCTGGGAGGCCGCCTCCCTGACCCTGAGCGTGACCGAGAACAACGCCGCGCCCGCCATGGCCATCATGGCCGACGTGGCCGAGAACCCCGCCTTCGCGGCGGCGGAGCTCGATCGGGTCCGCGCCGAGACCCTCGACAGCCTGTCGGTCGCCTATCAGCGGCCCGGCAGCCTGGCTGGCTTCGCCACCGCGCCGGTGCTCTACGCCGGCTCGGCCTATGGCCATGTGGCGGGCGGCACGCCAGGCTCGCTGCCAAAGATCAAGCGAACCGATCTCGCCAAGACCCACGCGGCCTACTGGCGTCCGGACAACGCGGTGCTGGTCCTGACCGGCAACCTGACGCCGGAGGCCGGGTTCGCCTTGGCGGAGAAGGCGTTCGGCGGCTGGAAGAAGCCCGCCTCGCCGGCGCCCGCGGCGCCCGCGGCTCCGACCGGTTACCAGCCGCGCAACGTGATCATCGACCTACCCGGCACGGGTCAGGCGGCGGTGGTGCTGGCCAAGCCGGCGATCACCCGCACCGACCCGAACTACTATCAGGGCATCGTGGCCAACACGGTCCTGGGCGTCGGCTTCTCGTCGCGCCTGAACCAGGAAATCCGCATCAAGCGCGGCCTCTCGTACGGCGCGGGATCCAGCCTGACGCCGCAGGGACGCTTTGGCGGCTTCTCGGCCCGGGTGCAGACGAAGAACCCGTCCGCCGGCGAGGTCGTCGCCTTGACCCGCGCCGAACTGACCCGCTTGGCTTCCGAACCGGCCGCCGCTGGAGAACTGACGGCGCGTAAATCGGTTCTGGTAGGCGGCTTCGGCCGCGATCTCGGCACGTCCGAGGGGCTGGCCAACATCCTGGGCAATCTCGCCGTCTATGGCGTGCCCCTGACGGAAATCCAGACCTACGCGACCAAGGTAGAAGCGGTGACGCCGGAACAGGTCCAGGCCTTCGCCAAGGCGAAGCTCGATCCGACCCAGATGAGCGTGATCGTGGCGGGTGACGCCAAGGCCATGGGCGAGGACCTGACCAAGGTCGCGCCCAACGCCACGGTGATCCCGGCCGCCAAACTCGATCTCGACAGCCCGACCTTGGGCAAATGACGAATAGCCCGGAGCGTCGCGGCTAACGCGGCGCTCCGGGCGGGTCGACGGCCTAGTTCGACTTCGCGAGCAGGTCGCGGATTTCCGTCAGAAGCTTTTCCTCGGGCGTCGGCGCCGGGGGCGCGGAGGGCGCGGGGGTTTCGGCGTCCTCGCGGCGGATCCCGTTGACCAGCTTGACCAGCAGGAAGACGACCGCCGCGACGATCAGGAACTGGATCACCGTGTTGATGAAGGCGCCGTACTGGATCGCCACCTTCTCGACGGCCTCAGTAGCGGGGTTTTCCGCCCGCAACACCCATTCCAGCTTTGAAAAGTCCAGCCCGCCCGTCAGCAGGCCTATCGGCGGCATCACCACCTGGTCGACCAGGCTCTTGACGATCCCGTTGAACGCCGCGCCGATGATGACACCGACGGCCAGATCGATGACGTTGCCGCGCGCGATGAACTCGCGGAATTCCTTGACGACGCTCATGACGGCCTCCTCGCCTCTTCAGGGTGAGCGGAAGGCTGGGGGCGTTCGCGAGGCCGGGTCAAGCCCGACCGGTTTCGCGCCTACTCGTCGCCGTCGGCGTTGAGGCGAGCGCGAAGCTCCTTGCCGCTCTTGAAGAAGGGCACGTGCTTGGCCCGAACTTCGACCGCCTCGCCGGTGCGGGGATTGCGTCCGGTGCGCGCGGGGCGCGAGCGCACCGACAGGGCGCCAAAGCCCCGGAGCTCAACGCGGCCGCCGTCTTCGAGAGCGCCGATCATGCGTTCCAGGATCACGCTAACGACGCGCTCGACGTCCTTCTGCGTCAGGTGCGGATTTTCATTCGCGAGCCTGGCGATGAGTTCAGACTTGATCATCGATATCCCCGAACGCCCTAGGACTAACAAGGCGCGATCGGACCTTTGCCCAACGATGGCTGAGTCTTCAAGGGGTTGCGTGCGATTCCCGAACGAGGTTCGGTTAACGGCCTCACGGACGAGCCACGCTCGCAAGCCCGCCGTGACTTGGTTTGGGCCAAGAAAAACGGCGGCCGGATCGCTCCAGCCGCCGCCAACTTCAACTCGAATGGAGCTGAAGCCTATTCCTTGCTGGCGCGCTCGCGCAGAGCGGCGCCCAGGATGTCGCCCAGCGAAGCGCCGGAGTCCGACGAGCCGAACTGCTCGATGGCTTCCTTCTCTTCGGCCATTTCCAGCGACTTGATCGACAACGAGACGCGGCGCGCGGCCTTGTCCAGGTTGGTGATCTGAGCGTCGATGCGATCGCCGACGGCGAAGCGCTCCGGACGTTGCTCTTGACGGTCGCGCGACAGGTCCGACTTGCGGATGAAGGCCGACATCGGCGCGTCGTCTTCACCGAAGCGGACTTCGATGCCGCCCGAGGTCACTTCCGTGACGGTGACGGTCACGGTCTGGCCCTTGCGGTAGGTGTCGCCCGACATCGGGTCGCCAGCCAGCTGCTTGATGCCCAGCGAGATGCGTTCCTTCTCGACGTCGACGTCGAGAACCTTCGCCTTGACCATGTCGCCCTTCTTGTAGCGGGCCATGGCTTCTTCGCCCGGGACGCTCCAGTCGATGTCCGACAGGTGCACCATGCCGTCGATGTCGTTGTCGAGGCCGACGAACAGACCGAATTCGGTCGCGTTCTTGACTTCGCCTTCGACGGTCGAGCCGACCGGGTGAGCTTCCAGGAAGGCTTCCCACGGGTTGGCCAGGGCTTGCTTCAGGCCCAGAGAGACGCGGCGCTTGGACGGATCGACGTCCAGCACGACCACGTCGACTTCTTGCGAGGTCGAGACGATCTTGCCGGGGTGGACGTTCTTCTTGGTCCAGGACATTTCCGAGACGTGCACCAGGCCTTCGACGCCGGCTTCCAGCTCCACGAAGGCGCCGTAGTCGGTGATGTTGGTGATGCGGCCCGTGAACTTGGCGCCGACCGGGTACTTGGCTTCAACGCCGTCCCACGGATCCGACTGCAGCTGCTTCATGCCGAGGCTGATGCGCTGGGTGTCCGGGTTGATCTTGACGATCTGGACCTTCACGGTGTCGCCCACGGCGAGCACTTGGCTCGGGTGGTTGACGCGCTTCCAGCTCATGTCGGTGACGTGCAGCAGGCCGTCGATGCCGCCCAGGTCGACGAACGCACCGTAGTCGGTGATGTTCTTGACGACGCCTTCGCGGATTTCACCCTCTTGCAGCTGCGACACCAGTTCGGTGCGCTGCTCGGCGCGGGCTTCTTCCAGGATGGCGCGACGCGAGACGACGATGTTGCCGCGCGGACGGTCCATCTTCAGGATGGCGAAGGGCTGTTCCTTGCCCATCAGCGGGCCGACGTCGCGGACCGGACGGATGTCGACTTGCGAGCCCGGCAGGAAGGCCGAGGCGCCGCCCAGGTCGACGGTGAAGCCACCCTTCACGCGGCCAACGATGGCGCCCATGACGGGTTCGTTGCGGGCGTAGACGCCTTCCAGACGGGTCCAGGCTTCTTCGCGCTTGGCCTTTTCGCGGCTGATGACCGCTTCGCCCATCGCGTTTTCGAGGCGTTCCAGGAACACTTCGACGGTGTCGCCGGTCTTCACGGTCGGCTTGCCGGCTTCGTCGACGCCGAATTCCTTCAGCTGGACGCGGCCTTCGGTCTTCAGACCGACGTCGATGATGGCGAAGTCCTTTTCGATCCCGACGACCTTGCCTTTGACGACGGTGCCTTCGGCGAAGTCACGGCCGCCCATCGAGTCGTTGAGGAGCGCTTCGAAATCGTCGCGCGTCGGGTTGAAGCTCATATCGTCAGCCATGCTGATCTTTGGTCTCTAGGTTGGGGGAACCCCTGAAACGAGCACCGTCATGAAACGGTCCTCGGGATTCCGGATGAAGTGGGTTTGATAAGGCGGGCCCGCGATACTCTCTGATCGCGGCGAGGCCGGGCGGTGGATTTGCCCCTCCGGCTAGAGCCGGTGACGGGCGCGCGCGTCCTCGACGATACGGCGGGCCGCATCGAAGGCCTGCTCTATAGTCATTTCCGACGTATCGAGCAAGACGGCGTCGGGCGCCTGCGTCATCGGGGCGTCCTTGCGCCCGCCGTCACGGGCGTCGCGCTTGTGGATGTCGGCCAGGATCTCCTCGAAATCCACGGCCTCGCCCTGGCCGACCAGCTGTTTCCAGCGTCGCTCCGCGCGCACCTCGGGCCGGGCCGTGACGTAGAGCTTCGCCGGCGCGTGGGGCGCGATCACGGTGCCGATGTCGCGCCCATCCAGCACCGAGCCAGGCTGGCGCTTGGTGAAGTCGCGCTGAAGGTCGAACAGCGCCGCGCGAACGCCGGGATGCACGGCGACGCGGCTGGCCGCCTCGCCCGCCGCGCGCGTCCGCACCTCGGCGCGGTCGAGATCCGAGAGGTCGAGCGATCGCGCCACCGCCTCGGCGGCGATAGGGTCGTCAAGGTCGCCCGCGCCGCCGAGCACGCC
>CAKZJK010000614.1 GCA_936942565.1 uncultured Caulobacter sp.
GAACTGGTTCACGACCGCATGGTTCAGGAGGCCAAGCTGCGGATCGAGCGGTCCGCCCGGAGCGTCCAGGAAATCGCCGATGCCTTGGGCTTCCGCGATCCGGCCAATTTCAGCCATTTCTTCAAGCGCAAGGCCGGGGTCTCGCCAGCAAGGTATCGCGCCATGGCGCAGGACGCCGCCAATGCGTCGACGCTGGCGCTATCGTCGAGCTACTACGACTGGCCGTGATTCTTGCGGCAATTCCCGGGAAACCCATGGCTCCCCGGGATCGATGTTGCCCGATCGGTGACCGGTGGATGCTCTCTCAGGCGGCCCGCCGCGCCGTCGCGGTCGGCGAAATAGACCGCCAGGGCCTGGATGTCGGCCTCGGGCAGCTTGCTCAGGCCGTCGTGCACAACCGGCGCCATGGGACCGGCGGCCACGCCGTGATAGCGACTGACGCCGGTGCGCAGATAGGCGACCAGCTCGGCCTGATCCCATGGCGCGGGCGAGGGATTGGCCGCCGTCAGCGGCGGGGCGATCCAGTTGTCGATGGCGGCGCCGGCGAAGGCCTTGTCATGCTTTTCCGCCCCCAGGACGTTGCGAGGCGTATGGCAGGCGCCGCAGTGGCTCAGGCCTTCGGCCAGATAGGCGCCGCGATTCCACTCCGCGCTCTTGGTGTTGTCGGGCTCAAAACGACCGGGCTTGAAGAACAGCAGCTTCCAGCCGGCCTGCAGGGCGCGGATGTTCAGGGGGAACGGGATGCCGTTGCGTTTGGCCGGGGCGACCACCGCCGGCCGCGTCATCATGTAGGCGTAGAGGGCCGAAACGTCGGCGTCCGAAAGCTTGGTGAAGTGATCATAGGGGAAGGCCGGGAAGAGGTGCGATCCGTCTCGGGCCACGCCCTCGTGCATCGCCCGGCGGAAGGCCGCCTCGGACCAGGCTCCAATGCCGGTGTCGGAATCGGGCGTGATATTGGTCGAATAGATCGTGCCGAACCCGGTCTTCATGGGGTAGCCGCCGGCGAATGGCGCCCCCCCTTTCGCGGTGTGGCAGGTCGAGCAATAGCCGGCTCCGGCCAGCACTTCGCCGCGCGCGACGAGTTCGGGGGTGAAGCTGGATGGCGCGGGCGGCGTGATCTTGGCGATCGCGGGCCGCCAGGCGAAGACGCCGAAACCAATCAGTCCCAACACCGCCAGGGCCGAGAGCCCAACAAGGATACGCTTCAGCACGGGAGGCCCTCCTGGCGGTCCCGCCACGGATGCGCAAGGCTCATCCGCGACAAGGCCAGACGCCGCGAACCTTGAGATTAAAGCCCGCTCTAGGCAAGGCGTTCAGGCTTTCTGCGAGACGTTCGCAGCACCCCTCGCCCGGCGGCTCCGGGAGGTCATCTCCATGCGCGGCGTTTTCCAATGCGGCGACCATGGCGCCGTTCTCCCGCCGCCAACGGACGTTGACGCGCCTCCAGGAACACGACGCCAGTTTCGGCGCGGTCAGTCGTTCAGCAACACGATCTTGCCAGTCACCGATCGAGCCTCGAGCGCGCGATGCGCGTCCGCCGCGGCCCGCAGCGGATAGGTCGCGCCGCCCTCGGGCGTGAGAACGCCATCCGCCACCAGTTTTAGCACGGTGGAGAGGTCGCTCCTGTAAGCTGCGGGCCGTCCATCGCGCCAGGGCTCGCTGGAGTACGCGACCACGCCCTGCCCCTTGGCGAACAGGTCCAGGCTGGAGAACCGCGCGTTCAGAAGCAGGTCCGCCACCGCCAGCGGATTGACCTTGCCGCCGCGGCTCACATCGTAGGCGCCGTAGAACACGCCCACGCCACCGGGACGCAAAGCCGGCATCGAGACCGTCTTGAAGTGCTTGCCGCCAAGGTGGTCGAACGCCGCGGCGACGCCGCCCCCCGCGCCATGCACGAGCACCCATTCGCCCGGCGCGGGATTGGCGACCCGATGGAGCATCTGCCAGGCCGTCACCCCGTTCAGGACGGCCGCCACCAGCCGGCCCGCATCCACCCCCTCGGGCGCGGGGACCAACCACCGCGCGACATTGCGGCGGGTCGCGTAGGATCCGAAGACGGTGATGCCGGCCACCCGCTGGCCGATGGCCAGATCGCTGACCTCCGGCCCGATCGCCTCGACCCGGCCGACCAAGTCATAGCCCGGCGTGACTGGCGGCTTGTGTCCCGCATAGACGCCTTGCCGCATCATGATGTCGGCATAGGCGACCCCGACGGCTTCGATCGCGACCCGGACCTCGCCAGCGGCCGGCGGCGGCAGGCGGCGTTCCACCGCCGACAGCACGCTCGTGGCGCCCTTGCGGGGGATATGCATTTCGAGGGCTTGATCGCTCATTTCGGTCTTCCTGGAGGACTTGGGGGCCCGAAGCGTCGGCGCGCGCTCAGGCGGGCAGCCGCATCTGCTTGCGCAGGCTCTTGTCGAACGCCTTGGCCGGCGCGAAGCGGCGCAGCAGCGAGATCTGCCTGGCCAGCTTGCCGGCCGGGTAGCGCAGGCGCGGCTGAGGATCGACGGCGGCGGCGCGGACCACGGCGGCCACGACTTCCGGCGGTTCGGCGGTCGGCATGACCTCGTCGAGCAGCGCTCGGACGCCGGCCCGGGCCTTGTCGTAGACGGCGATCTGGGAGTCGGCCTCCACGGCGTTCTGGTCGAAGGTGCTGCGAATGTAGCCCGGCTCGATCAGGGAAACGCGGACATTGAAGGCCCGGACCTCATGGTCGAGGGACTCCGAGTAGCCCTCCAGGGCATGCTTGGTGGCCGCGTAGTGGGCGGAATAGGGCGCGGGGATCAACCCGAGGACCGAACTGATGTTGAGGATACGCCCTTGGCCGCGCGCGCGCATCGACGGCAGCACGGCGTTGGTCATCCGCATCACGCCGAACAGATTGACGTCGAACAGGGCCTGGGCCTGACGGATCGAGCTTTCCTCGGCCCCGCCCGTCAGGCCAAGGCCGGCATTGTTGACCAACAGGTCGATCTGCCCCGCCTCGGCCAACACCTTGGCGACCACCGCCCTAACGGACTCGTCGTCGGTGACGTCGCAAACCAGCATGCGTACGTCCTTGGGCGCGCTGACGGCCGCCCGACGACTGGTCCCATAGACAATGTAGCCGCTCGCGACGAGGGCCTGGGCGCTCGCCAGGCCGATGCCGGCGGACGCCCCGGTCACCAGGGCGATCTTCTTGCGTTGAATGGTCATCGGCCTTCCCGTAGGCAGCGGGCGCCAGAGCGGCGTCGCGGATTGCATTACGGTCATAATGTGCAATTATGATCATAATGCAATGAGAATCTCGGAGGCGGGACATGCGCTATGAAAAAGGTCGTCGGGACGCGTCTCGAGAGCGCATCCTGCAAGCGGCGTCGGAACGCTTTCGGGCCGACGGCATCGCCGCGTCCGGTCTGTCTCGCGTCATGAAGGACGCGGGCCTGACGAACGGCGCCTTCTATCCGCACTTCGAGTCCAAGGCAGAACTGGTGCGCGAAAGCCTGGTCACGGCGCTGGACGCCCAGGCCGAGCAGATGCGGCAAATCCTGGACACTGACGGTGTCGAGGGGCTCATCGTCGCCTACCTCGCGCCCGAGCACCGGGACAATCCGCGGGTCGGCTGCGCCACCTCCGCGCTCGCCGCCGAGATCGCGCGCGAGCCGCTGGAAACACGAACGGCCTACACCGAGCGCGTCGCGGCGCTCGCCAAGCAGGTCGCCGCCCACCTACCGCCGCATGTCGCGGACCCGGAAGCCACGGCCGTGGCGCTCTTGGCGACCTGCATCGGCACGCTTCAGATCGCTCGCGCCGTCGACAGCGTGGAGATGTCCGATCGCATTCTCGCGGCGGGCCTGGAGGCGGCGCGGACGCTCTTGCGAACGGCCGCATCGTCCGCGACCTAGGCGAACCGCGCCAGAAGCCGATCTTGGCCTAGCTCCAGGAACCGGACGTTCACGTACTAGCCGAGAAGCCGGCTTCGATACGCGCCTGGTGTCTTGGGAGCGGCGGACTTGGGGGCTACTTCGGCCCGGAGCCCCCGCCCTCGCGGATCACCAGCGGCTTTTTCGAGAACGCCCTTGGGTCGACGCCGCGAAGAGTCTTCTTGTTCACGCCGTCGTTGCCCATGAACGACACCTCGACCGTCACCGGCTCAAGGGACTTGAGGCCAAAATGGACGGGCGTCGCGCTTTGCGCGTTATACCCGCCGCCGGTCGAGACCAGGCGCGTGGCCAGGATCTTGCCGGCCTTGTCGTAGAGCCGAACCTCGGCGCCCGCTCGCGTGTCGTGGCCCTTGGCGTCCAGCACCAACACGCTCAGGCCGCGGCCGCGCGCCGGAGCCGGCAGGTCGTTGCGGAACAGGAAGTGGCCGCCCACCGGGCTGTAGCCGCGCATGACCGACAGATCGAGCGCGCCGTCGCCGTTGTAGTCGACCCACGCCACGCCGTGGTCGCCGGCGTTGAGCGGGCTTTCACGGGTCAAGACCTGGTCAAAGCCGCCCTTGCCGTTGTTGTGGTAGAGCCGGTCCAGCGGCGTCTGCTTGCCAGCCTCGCCCTCGTAGCTGGTGACGTAGAGGTCCAGATAGCCGTCATTGTCGTAGTCGCCCCAGGCGGCCCCGACCGCGTGGCCCGGATCGGCGACGCCGGCGACCTTGCCGACTTCCTCGAACGCGCCGTCTCCCTTGTTGCGATACAAGAGACTGGCCCCGTAGACAGCGACGAAGATGTCCAGATTGCCATCATTGTCGTAGTCGCCGATGGCGCAGCCCACCCCGCCTTCGTCCTTGGCGCGCCCCGGCGCGTCCAGGCCAAGGCTAGGCGCGACATCGTTGAACCCCTTGTCGCCGTCGTTACGCCACAGGGCGTCGGTCGCGCCGGACTGGTTGGCCAGGAAGAGATCCAGCTTGCCGTCGCGATTGTAGTCGAACCAGCAAGAACCAACGGTGGGGCGGCCGTCGGTCACGCCGTTTTCGGCGAACACCTGCCGGAAGACTCCGCCCTCGTTGCGGAAAAGCTGGTTCGGCCCCGCGCGGTTCGACGCATAGAGATCGACCTGGCCGTCATTGTCGTAGTCGACCCAGTTGGCCTGGCGGCTGATGCGGCCCGGAATGGTCAGGCCGATCTTCTCGGCCACGTCGACGAAGCGCTTGCCGCCTTCGTTCTTCCAGACGAAGGATCGGTTGGGTTCGGGCGGCATGACGTTCGAGCCGCCCAGAAGATCCAGATAGCCGTCGCCATCATAGTCGCCCCAGCTGAGGCCGCGGATCTCCTTGCCCGACGTGGGCAGGCCCACCGCCGCGCCGATATTGGTCAGGACGCCCTTGTCGTTGCGATAGAGCCGAACGTCGCCACCCTTCAGCGACACGGCCAGATCGAGATCCCCGTCCTTGTCGAAATCGGCCCAGGCGTTCGACAGCGAGCCGGGAACGGAGAAGGTCTCAGGCTGGATCGAGGTGAAGGCCGGCTGCGTCGCGGCGCCGGCGACACCGGCCATCAGCGTGGCGGCCAGCAGGGAAGAGGCCAGCCAGGCGGCCTTACGGTTCTTGTGCATGGGCTTGCCTTTCAAGGCTTCAGGTCGGTGCGTTCGGAAAGGTGGGCCTCCACCTGCTCGCGCCGCAGCCAAAGTTCGCGGAACTGATCCTTCGACAGCATCTCCAGCTGATCGCCGTAGTGGGTCGTACCCGGCTGGCGGCTGTTGCCGTAGCTCATCAGGCCATAGGCCTTCACCGGCGTGGAGAACTCGATCATCGCCACCCAGGTCTCGCCATGGGTGGGGGTCCGCACGCCCTTGGCGTCCGGCTCCGACCAGGTGATGACGCGGAAGGGGCCCAGATTGCCGAAGCCGCCGGTCCCGGGCGCGTCCACGCCATCCAAGATGAAGCGCGAGACGTCCCCGAAGCGGCGGTCAACCGCGCCGTACTTCTTCTTGGTGTTGGCGATGGCCGTTCGCAGCTGCTCGACGGCGGCCGCCGGGTCCTTGATCCCGTAGGGCGTGCTGATCGGCCGTTGCTCCGACCAGGGAATGGCGTAGCCGCCCTGCCCCGCGAAGGTCGGGCCGGCGAACAGCTTGGCCCATTCCTCGAACAGCAGGCCCGCGCGATTGTCGGCGGTGTAGTCGCGGTCCCAGGCGCCGAGCAGGCGCGCGGCGGCCTGGACCTCGGGGTCCTTGTCCTTGAGAGCCGCCGGGACGAGGTCCGGCAGCACGCGGTCGGCCATCAGGGCGCGGGTCGACAGCTTGAGGTCCTTGAACCGCTCCAAGGTCAGCTTGTCGTTCTCGGCCATCATCCGGACCGAGTTCTGGGCCCGCAGGGATTCTGGCGTGCGGGGCGCGAGGTATTTTGGGAAGTCGTCGGGCTTGAGGGTCACCGGCCAGCTGGCGACCCAGGGCGGGTCATTGGTGTTCTGGACAAAGCCGCCGACCGGATCGGTGACGCGCGGCAGATCCTCGAAGGGATGGGTGTCGGTCCAGAGGTAGCGCGAGGTGTCGCCCGGGACGAGGCCGCTCCAGAAGTTGATGTCGCCTTCGCTTCGTCGCGGCGCGATGCCGTTGAAGGCGTAGTCGATGTGGCCGTCGCGGTCGGCGTAGGTGATGTTGAAGGTCGGAACCTGCATCCGCTTCATCGCCGTTTCGTACGCCTTGAAGTTCGGCGCCGTGACCATGTCGAAATACTGTTCCAGCATCTTGGGCCGATCCAGACCGGCCACGCGCACGGCCACCGTCGAGCCGTCCTTGCGCTCGAACACCGGGCCATGGATGGTGGATCGGATCTTCAGCGGCTTTTCGACCAGCGTCCCATCGGCCTGGCGCACCTTGTAGGTCGCGTTCAGCGACTTGAACGGCAGCACCTTGCCGTCGAACAAATAGCCGCCGTCCTTCAGGGTCAGCTTGTAGTTGGTCGCGCCCACCATGCCGTTGACGGTGTTGGTGATGCCCATCTGCTGATTGAAGGCGAACCGGACGATCGGCAGGCCCACCTGCGTCGCGCCATAGATCTCGAAGCCTGGTCCGGTCAGGTGGGCCTCGTAATAGATGAAGTAGCCGGTGCCCCAGGGCAGGTGAGGATTTTGAAGCAGCAGCGTATTGCCATTGGCCGTCTTCGAGGGCGAGACCGCCCACGAGTTCGAGCCCTGATCGGCGATCTCGGGCGGATCTCCCTCCCCGATCGTCTTTCCGGGCGAGGCGACATAGATGAAGTTCATCAGCCGGTGGGCGTGGGCCACCACATCGACGCCGGTGACCGGCAAGACCTGCTTCACGTCGGCCGCGATGGCTTCGGGATGGGCGGCCGCATAGGCGTTGAGGCCCTTGGCGAAAGCGTCGAGATTGGCGCGAAACGCGGGCGTCTGCTGCTTGTACCAAGCCTTGGCCCGCTCCGGCACGCCATTGGTCAGCAGCCAGGTCGTGGTCTCTTCATAGTCGGGACCGAAATACTCCGCCCCCTTCCCCCGCGCCTCGCCGTAGAGACGCAGGATCGTGTTGGCGTGGCTTTGCGCCTGGGCCCAGCCATAGCCGTAGAAGACGGCCTTGGTGTCCTTGCCGTAGATGTGCGGCACTCCATAGGTGTCCCACAGGATCTCGTTCTTGGTCGGCGTGACCACGGCCAAGGCCTGGGCGGGCCGAGGCGCCGGCGAGGCGCTGGGCGCGCCTCCAGCCTGGGCCATGACCGGGCCGGCCGCGAGGCCGACCCAGGCGGTGAGCAGCAGCGCCGACGCGGCGCGCCGAAGAATCGTCATGGTCTTACTCCCCAATCCTCTCGGCCAGCGAGGCCCCGCCAAGCGTCGATCAGAAATCCCACTGCAGGCGCGCGTAGTACGAGCCGCCCGTGAAGCCGAACGGCGAGGTGCCGGGGTACTGACCGGTACCGGTGTTGACGTTGTAGGAGGTGTTGGCCGCCGTCGAAGGCCCGCTGCGCGAGGGGTAGATGTTCAGCAGGTTGTTGGCCCCGACCGCCACGTTGACGGACGGCAGCACCTTGTAGCCGACCTCCAGGTCGGTGATCCACTTGGCCCCGTACTTGCGGTCGTTGGCGGGAATGTTCTGCTGGATCCGATAGCTGCCGAACCGCGTCTGGCGCAGGTTCACGTTCAGCTTGTTCCACGACCAGTTGGCCCCCAGGCTGACCTTGTCCTTCGGGAACGCCGTGGTCAGGTAGCCCTGGCTCAGGCGATCGAACAGCACGTAGTTCGCGCCCAGCGCCGCCAGTTCCGGCGGGTTGGAGATGATGTCGGTGATCTTGGTCTTGTTGTGATTGTAGCCAAGGGTCAGGCGCAGCGCGCCGTAGTCGCCCAGGTCCTGGCGATAGGCCGTGACGAGGTCGACGCCCCGCGTGCGGGTGTCGATGGCGTTGGTGTAGTACTGGGCGCTCAGCGAACCGGGCAGCCCGTTGGCGATCAGGATGTTGCTGACCGCGGTTCCCGTCAGGGTGCTGGTGATGGCGATACGGCCGTCCACCGAGATCTGGTAGGCGTCCAGGGTGACGCTGAGGCGCGGTAGTGGCTCGAGCGTGACACCGAGGCTGTAGTTCTTGGACTTCTCGGGCT
>CAKZJK010000615.1 GCA_936942565.1 uncultured Caulobacter sp.
CGTGGCGCGCGCCGAGGTGTTCAAGTCGCCGGAAGCGCGGATCGACGAAGGCAGCCTGGGCGGCACGGTCATCGTCCACACGCGCAAGCCGCTGGACCTGGACGCCAACACTTTCTCCGGTTCCGTGGGCTACGCCTACAACGACCGCTCGGAAAAAGGGAATGCGCGCGCCTCGGGCCTCTATAGCTGGAAGGACAGCACGGGCAGCCTGGGCGTCCTGCTGGGCGCCACCTATGACAAGCAGCACCTGACCCGCGCCGGCGTCGAGTATTTCGGCTACAGTGGCGGCGACAGCTTCGACAGCGCCTTTACCTACGACGCGGCCGGCAATGTCACGGGTGGGCCGACGATCAATGGCGCGGCCCCGACCAACACCAGCCTGGCCCAACTGCGGGCGTCGCGCCTGCCGTGCTGCATCAACTTCGCCTACTTCGACCAGACGCGCGAGCGCGTCGGCCTGTCGGGCGCTCTGCAGTACAAGCCGACCGACGATCTGGAGTTCCTGCTCACCGGCCTGCACATCGACGGCAAGTACAACAACTTCAGCCAGTCGGAATACTCGGTCGCGGTCTGGACGCCGAGCACGCTGCAGGCGGCCACGGTCAACAATGGCCTGATGACCAAGGGCGTCTTTGGCCCGAAGCCGAACGGCGACACCGCCCAGCTCGACACCAACTATCGCAAGACCACGATCAAGAACGATAGCATCAACCTGGCCGCCAACTGGCGCAAGGGTGAGTGGGACATCCACGCCGACGGCGGCTACACCAAGGCCACCGGCGGCAAGGATCCCGAGTATCTGTTCTCGGCCATGACCAGCGCGGGCTTCACCTACGCGTTCGACGGCAAGAACACGGTGGTGAACTACACCTCCGATCCGGCGACGCCCGGCACCTTCGCCAGCCGCAAGAACGGAACGGTCACCCGTAACGGTCAGACGTTCACCGGCTACCAGCTGGGCGGCGTCTACACCGGCGTGACCTCGGACGAGGAAGCCTATGCTCAAGTCGACTTCAAGCGCGATCTGGATTGGGGTCCCTTCACCAAGCTACGCTTTGGCCTGAAGTACTCCGATCACACCAACAAGGAATCCTCGGCCGGTACGTCGGACTATTCCGACACCCCCTTCAGCCTGGCCGACATCAAGACGATCAAGACGCCGTCCGACCTGTTCAGCGGTCTGGGCGCGAGCGGGAACGCGACCCAGTTCACGACCATTCCGAAGGAGGAGATCATCCGCCTTCTGAAGGCGCGCAAGTACTCGTTCTACAGCATCGACTACGGCGCGAGCTTCCAGGTCGACGAAAAGGTCGCCGCCGCCTACGTTCAGGCCGACTTCGATCAGAATGGCTGGCGCGGCAACATCGGCGGACGTTTCGTCAACACCAAGGACGACTCGACCTACTGGCTGAGCAACGACAACGGCAACACCTACACCCAGACGACGACCTCCAAGAGCTATGACAAGTTCTTGCCGGCCTTCAACATCGCCTACTCGCTCACGCCGGACGTCGTCGTGCGCGGCGCCGCCGCCCAGGTCATCGCGCGTCCGCGCTATGGCCAACTCGCCGGCGCCTTCAGCCGGGACGACAACCAGCACACCGCCGGCGGCGGCAACCCGAACCTGAAGCCCTATGAAGCGCTGAACCTCGAGTTCTCCGCCGAATGGTACTTCGCGCCGGGCGCCATGGTGGCCGCGGAAGTCTTCCACCGCGACATCAGCTCCTACGTCGTGTCCAAGACGACCGACATGCAGCTGTTCAATCCGAACACGCAGAGGACCGAGACCTACAGCGTCAACTCGCCGATCAACGCGCAAGACGCCAAGGTCAACGGGCTGCTGGTGTCGTTCCAGAGCGAGCTGCCCTGGGGCTTCGGCATCCAGTCCAACGTCTCCTACTCGGAGGCCGAGGTCCAAGACTACAACATGCCGTTCCTGTCCAAGTACACGGTCAACGTCATCCCATACTACGAGCACGGTCCGTTCCAGGCGCGCCTGAGCTACAACTACCGCTCGTCGTACTTCACGGGGATCGGTCGTCTGAACTCCAAGGACAGCACCGACGGTTATCACCAGCTCGACTTCTCGGCCGCATACAAGTTCACCGACCGCATGTCCTTGACCTTGAACGCCCAGAACCTGCTGGACGAAACCTACTATTCTTATAGCGGGACCAAGGACGCCCCGACCGCCTTCTACAAGAACGGTCGCGTGCTGGCCCTGAGCTTCGCCTACAAGATGTAGCGCTTACTACCTCCCCCGACTTGGTCGCCGTCGTACTGCAAGACGACGGCG
The DNA here is from genome assembly GCA_936942565.1 of uncultured Caulobacter sp. Taxonomy (GTDB): domain Bacteria; phylum Pseudomonadota; class Alphaproteobacteria; order Caulobacterales; family Caulobacteraceae; genus Caulobacter. Next base: position 2,297 of record CAKZJK010000615.1, read on the forward strand.
ACCTATTTTCTTTGGGAAGGTCTTGTCGAACAGTACTGGTCCGCGGCTCGGAAACGATGCCGGTTGGACCTGAAAGGGCCTCGGGTTCTCGGGTCCGCCGCGTGTTGGAGGGATAGACGCGCATGACCAGAGCCGGCGCCTGGCTGAGCCCCCCGATCATCGCCCTGGCCATCTTCGGTCAAGCGGCCCATGCCGGCGCGCGCATCGACCTGGACGGCGCATGGCGGTTCCGGACCGATCCAGCCAACGCCGGCGTGAGCGCCGGTTGGCCTCACGAGGCGCCCGAGAACGCCCGCGTCGTAGCGGTCCCTCACACCTGGAACCTTGGTCCCGACCAGGCCTATGACGGCGTGGCCTGGTATTTCCGCACCGTGACGCTGCCGCCCGGACTGGCCGGTCGTCATGTCGAGCTGAATTTCGGCGCCACCTTCTACAAAAGCCGGGTCTTCGTGAATGGCGTGGAGGTGGGCGGCCACGAGGGCGGCTTCACCGCCTACCACATGGATGTCAGCAGGCAGCTCCGCGCCGGCGAGAACCGGATCGCCGTGGCGATCGACAACCGGCCGGGCTTCGCCACCATCCCCGGCTACGCCATGCGGCTGCAGGCCTCGGGCAGCGTCTGGTACGACTGGTGGCGCGACGGCGGCATTCTGCGCGATGTCTGGCTGGACGTCGCGGACGAAGGCCAGATTCGCGGGCAGACGATCCGTCAGCGCCTGTCGGGCGACCGGGCGACCGCCGTTTCGCGCATCGCCATCGAGAACGTCGACAGCGCCTCGCACGCATATCGTGTCACGGCCCGCCTGGAAGATCCCGACGGGCGCGTCGTGGCGCGCGCCGAGCGGCGGGTCGGTGTGGCCGCCGGCGGCGCGGCCGAGCCGGTCGTGGAGCTCGAGGCCCTCCGTCCCCAGCTTTGGAACGTCGGCGCGGCCAAGCTCTATCGCCTGACGGTCGAGCTGCGCGACGAGACCGACCGTCTGCTCGACACGCAGGCCGATGCGGTCGGCTTCCGCCAGATCGAGATCAAGGATCGCCGTCTCTATGTGAACGGTCGTCCCGTGCGTCTGACGGGCATGACCCGCCACCAGGACTCGCCGTGGGAAGGGCAGGCCGAGAGCGTCGGAACCATCCGTCAGGACTGGAACGATCTCGCGGCGCTGCACGTGGCCCTGACGCGCCCTGTCCACTATCCGCAGCCCCAGGCGGTTCTCGACGAGGCCGACCGCAACGGCATGCTGCTGATCCCGGAAATCCCCATTTGGCAGATGACGGAGGCGCAACTGGCCGATCCGCGCCTGCTGGCCCTGGCCAAACGGATGATGAGCGAGATGATCGCCGAGGCCGGCAACCATCCCAGCGTCCTGGCCTGGAGCCTGATGAACGAAAGCGACGCCTCCAAGCCGGGCGGCCTGGCGTTCTTCCGCGCCCTGAAGGCGCATGTGCAGGCTGTCGATCCCGGCCGCCTCGTGACGTTCGCCGACTCCGACGTGACGATTACCTGGAAGCCGGCCCAGGCCCTGCGCGAGGCGGACTTCGTGATGGCCAACGCCTATTTCGGGACGTGGAGCGGCGGCGCCGAGGCGGTGGATGACTGGCTCGACTTCTTCGACAAGACCTATCCGGACAAGATGCTGGTCATCTCCGAGTTCGGCTGGCCGGGTCCGTTTTCCGCCGATCCCAAGGCGGCGGACGCCGCGCGCGCCGAGAACCTGCTCGGCCAACTGGCGGCGTTCGAGAAGCGCGACTTCGTCAGCGGCGCGATCTTCTGGACCTATCAGGACTATCACTCCAGCCGGAACCTCTACGCCGGCTCGGTCGACGGCTATGTCGACCACGGGGTCGTGGACGAGAACCGCCAGCGCAAGCCCTCGTACGCCGTCTGGGAGCAACGCAACCGCGTGGTCGACGTCTCGGTCGGCTGGACCGTGGGAGAGGGCGGCTTGAAGGGCTTCGTGGCCAAGGTCGCGCCTCGCCCGGCCGGCGTCCTCCCGTCCTATCCAGTGCTGGGCGCCAAGGTGCGGTGGAAGGCTCTCGATCAGAATGGCGCGGTGATCGCGCAGAGTCCGCCGCAAGACCTCGATCTGGCCAAGCCGACCTCGGTGACTGGCGCCTGGGACAAGCCGGTCAATGGCCTGGTCCGGCTCAGCGTCGATGTGCTGGCCGCCAATGGGGTTCGCGCCGGCGGGCAGGCGATCGACTATCGTCCCTTCGTGCTGGGCGCGGCGCCGTTCCCGCCCGAGACCTCCGAGCTTCCCTCCAGCCCCGCGGTGCGTTGATGTCCGATTCCGAGACCGGTTCCAAAGGCCTTGATCGCCGCGCCTTCCTCGCCGCCGCGGCGGGGGGGGCGGCCGCTGTCGCCGCGCCGCCGAGCTTTGGCCAGGCGGCTTCGCCGACCGCGCCGACCGCCGATACGCTGAGCCCGGCTCAGATCGACCAAGCCTGGCGCCGCGCCGCCGCCAAGTTCGACGCGCCCCGCGCGGCGGTGCTCAAGCGCGCCCGCGCGACGACGGCCTCGGGCCCGTTCCGCGCTGACTGGCCCTCGCTGAAGAGCTACCAGACGCCGCTCTGGTACCAGGACGCCAAGTTCGGGATCTTCATCCACTGGGGCATCTATTCGGTCCCGGCCTTCGGGGGCGAGTGGTACTCGCGCCTGATGTACCAGCAGGGCTCGAAGGAGTACGAGCACCACCGGGCCGTCTACGGTCCGCAGGACAGGTTCGGCTACAAGGACTTCATCCCGCGCTTCACGGCGCCGGCCTATGACCCGGCCGCCTGGGCCAGCCTCTTCAAGCAGGCCGGCGCGCGCTATGTCGTGCCGGTGGCCGAGCATCACGACGGCTACACGATGTACGACAGCCGCCTGTCGGACTGGACCGCCGTCAAGACCGGACCCAAGCGGGACCTGATCGGCGCTTTGGCCAAGGCCGCCCGCGCCGAGGGGCTGCATTTCGGTCTCTCCAGCCACCGCGCCGAGCACGACTGGTTCTTCGACGAGGGGCGCAAGATCCCCTCGGACGTCAATGATCCGCGCTACCTGGAGCTCTACGGTCCGGCCCATCCGCGCATGGCGGGCAAGGACGACGCCGATCTGTTCGGCGACTTCACGGCCGTCGCGCCCGCCTTCGTCGACGATTGGTTGGCCCGCACGGCCGAGCTGGTCGAGCTGTATGATCCCGAATTGATCTATTTCGACTGGTGGATCGGCAAGGCCGAGTTCCGCGCCGCCCTGCCGGCGATGCTGGCCCAGTACTACAACGCCCGCGCGGCCAAGGGGCAGGGCGCGGTGGTGAACTACAAGCTCGGCTCCATGCCGGCCGGGGCGGGTGTGCTGGATATCGAGCGCGGCCAGGCGCCGGGCATCCAAGCCAACACCTGGCAGACTTGCACCTCGATCAGCGAGAAGTCCTGGGGCTTCATCGAGAACGACACCTACAAGAGCCCCGCGCAGCTGATCCATCTGCTGATCGACGTGGTGTCCAAGAACGGAAACCTACTGCTGAACGTCGGCCCCCATGCCGATGGAAGCATGCCGCCAGCCGCTCGCGAGACCCTGCTGGCCATGGGCCGGTGGCTCTCCTTGAACGGCGAGGCCATCTACGGGTCGCGGCCGTGGCGCGTGTTCGGCGAAGGCCCGACCGAGATCGCCGATGGCTCGTTCCAGGAAACCAAGACCAAGCCTTACACGGCGCGGGACTTCCGCTTCACGACGCGGGAAGGGCGGCTGTACGCCCTGCAACTGAGCGCGCCCGAGGGCGCCGAGGCCCTGATCGCCTCGATCAAGCCCACGGACCGCGTCCGCGCCGTGACCGCGCTCAGCAACGGCCGCGACATCGCCTTCAGCCAGACGGCCGAAGGCCTTCGTCTGGCGGTCGGCGGGCAGCCCGTCGACCAAGCCGCCTACGCCTACCGTATCGACCTCGCCTGATTTGAAAGGGCCATCATGCGCCGCATCCTGACCCACGCGTTCTTCGCCGCCGCCCTCGTGGGGCTGTCGCTGACGGGCGCCGCCCAAGCCCAGCCCAAGGTGGCCAAGCCGGCCCAGCCGGTGGCGCTGTTCTACCTGATGGAGACCCCCAAATCGACGCGCTCGTTCGAGCAGCACATCGACAAGATCGGCCTCCTGGTGCCGACCTGGTACGGGGTGTCCAAGGACGGCTTGGTCACGGGCGCGCCCAATCCCGGCGTCCTGTCCAAGGCTAAGGCCGCGCGCCTGCCGGTCATGCCGATCATTTCGCTCACCGACCGCGCCGGTCTGCATCAGCTGATGCAGAACGAAGCCGCCAAGAAGAGCATGGCCGACGCCCTGGTCCGCGAGGCCAAGGCTAACGGCTATGTCGGCTTCCACTTCGACTTCGAGAACATCAGCTACCTGGACCGCGACGCCTTCACTCTGATGGCTAGGCAGACCGCCGACGCGCTGCACGGCGCGGGCTTCACCATGGGGATCGCCGTGGTGCCCAACGCTCCGGGCCACCCGGGCAAGGGCGCCTACTCCAAGTGGATGTGGGAGTACTGGCGCGGAGCCTATGACATCGAGGCCCTGGGCAAGATCGCCGACGAGATCAGCCTGATGACCTATGACCAGCACACCCGCTGGACGCCGCCAGGCCCGGTCGGCGGCATGCCGTGGGTGCTGGAGAACCTCGACTACGCCCTGAAGGTCGTGCCGGCCGAGAAGCTGTCGCTAGGCATCCCGCTCTACGGCTATCGCTGGTTCGCCGACAATCCCGTGCGCGCCGACGGAACCGAGGCGGTCAATATCAACGGCGTCTATTTCGACGGCGACGAGTCCATCCCGATGGCGCGCGAGTACGGGGTGAAGGTCCAGTGGGACGAGGTCCAGAAGGAGAGCTGGTACGTCCTGTACCGCGACCAGATGAACGAGTGGGTCTCGATGCCCGACGCCCGCAGCTTCAAGGCTCGCTATGACCTGGTCAAGCAACGGGGGCTCGTCGGTTTCAGCGCCTGGGTCCTGGGTTCGGAAGACCCGGCGATCTGGGACGTCCTGCCCGTCGTGAAGCGCTGAGGATCCATCGATGCGACCCTGCCGCCGTCTCCTGTCCGCGAGCCTCGCGGTCCTGGCGCTCTCGCTGAGCGCCGCCTCCGCCCACGCCGCCGCGCCGGCGCCGATCATTCCCGTGCCGGCCGAGTTGATCCCGAGCCAGGGCGCGCTCCTGGTCCGCTCTGGGACGGCCATTTCCGCGCCAGCCGGCGACGCCGCCGCTCTGTCCGCCGCCCGCCTTCTGGCGGGACAGGTCAAGCAGACCCGCGGGCTTGAGCTGCACGCACGGGAAGGCGGGTCGGGGGCGATCATCCTGGTCCGCGACCCGTCGGTGACGGCTGCCGAGGGCTATGTGCTGACGGTGACGCCGAAGGGCGCGCGGATCGCCGCCAAGGACGACGCCGGCCTGCTTTACGGCGCCATGACCATGGCCCAGCTGCTGAGCCCGGACGCGGCCTTTGGCAAGCCTGTGAAGGTTCCCGCTCTGACGGTCCGCGACCAGCCGCGCTTCGCCTGGCGCGGGATCATGGTGGATGTGGCTCGCCATTTTCAGCCGGTCGACGCGATCAAGCTGATCATCGACGCGATGGCGGCGCACAAGATGAACACGCTGCACATGCACCTGAGCGACGATCAGGGCTGGCGGCTGGAGATCAAGCGCTATCCGAAGCTGACGGAGATCGGCGCCTGGCGCACCCCGCCGACCGCCGGCGAGGCGCCTTCGGCGACGCCCTACGGCGGGTTCTATACGCAGGACCAGATCCGCGAGCTCGTGGCCTACGCCAAGGAACGCGCGGTGACGATCGTTCCCGAGATCGACATGCCGGGCCACGCCCAGGCCGCCGTCGCCTCCTATCCCGAGATCGGCGTCTTCGGCGACCGGCCGCCGGTGGCCGTGGACTGGGGGATCAATCCCTACCTGTTCGACGTCGACCAACCCAGCCTGACCTTCATAGAAGGGGTGCTGGACGAGGTGATGGCCCTTTTTCCTTCGACCTATATCCACGTCGGCGGCGACGAGGCGATCAAGGATCAGTGGCAACGCTCGCCCGCCGTCCAGGCCCGGATGAAGGAACTGGGCCTGAAGAACGAGCATGAGATGCAGAGCTGGTTCATCGAGCATCTCGGCAAGTATCTGGCCGCCCACGGCCGCCGCCTGATTGGCTGGGACGAGATCCTCGAGGGCGGCTTGCCCGCTTCGGCCTCCGTCATGTCGTGGCGGGG